>CASFIQ010000223.1 GCA_949294785.1 uncultured Collinsella sp. | reverse complement strand
CGCCACCGCGACCGCGCCCAGGGCCGCGAACGGCGCGCGACCCGAAGCCCCGTCCCGCGCGCCGGGCGTAGCAGATGCGGGGCCGTCGCCCGGCGTGGCAGATCGGTTCGAAAGCCGCCGGTCCGTGTTCAGCATGAGGCGCCCCGATCGTCATCGAGCAGATCGCGTTGCTGGTAGAGACCGTGGTCGATAAAGCCGAGACCCCGGTAGTAGTCGCGCGTCCCCACGGCGCTGATCACGTTCAGGCGTGCATAGCCCGCCGCGCGCGCGATCTGGCATGCGCGCTCGACGAGGCGCCGGCCCAGCCCGTGGTGCTGCGCGGCGACGCCGCCCTCGCCCACGCGCGCCGCCATGCCGTAGATGTGGACCTCGCGGATCATGGCCTCGCCCGGCGCGATGGGACACGCGATACCCGCATCTGCGAGCTCTTCCGCGAGCGCGGCGAGTGCGTCCCCATGCGGCAGCGACAAGCGCAGGAAACCGGCGATCTTTCCCTGGGGCGTCACCCACTGCAGGAAGCGCTCCGAGGCCGCCGCCGTCTCGTAGGCGACCTCGTCGAGCGCGAGCGCGGAGAGGTCGACCACATCGGTCGCGACCTCGCGGTAGCGGATCTCGCGCACCGGCGGAGCGCCGGCGCGCTCGTCGGCGGCGAGGCGCCGCTCCACCAGCTGGCGCAGGTTCGGCTTCTTGTTGCCCGCCTTGATGTCGCCGGTCGAGAAGTCGCGGATCATGCGCGACACGCGGCAGAAGGCGGGCGTGGCGGCCACATCGGCACACAGGACGTCGACGAGTTCGTCTTCCGTGTACGGTCGCCACGCCCCGGACTCGTACTGCTCGTTCAGGGCCGCCCCCTCGATGAGGGCGCAGGGGTAGAGCTTGACCTCGTCCGGGCAGAAGCGGCCGTCGGCGACCAGACGCGCGTAATCGCGCGTATCGCCCGCGGGCGTGGCGCCCAGCAGGTTCACCATCGCGTGCGCATGGATCTTGAAGCCGAAGAGCCGAAGCAGCGCGAAGGCGCGCGCGATCTCGTCGACCGTGGTCCCGCGATGGCTCGCATCGAGGACCCGCTGGTCGAGCGACTGCACACCCATCTGGATCTTGGTGGCTCCCATGCGGCGGATCTCGACGAGACGCGAAGGCGTGATGGCATCAGGGCGCGTCTCGATGACAAGCCCCACCACCCGGTGCCGGGCGCGCTCGTTCGCGCGCTGCTCGCGCTCGAGCTCCTCGAACGTCGAGCGCTGGCGCTGCTCGAGGAGCTTCCAGGCGGCGTCGCTCCCGTAGGTGCGCGCAAACGCCTCGTTATACGTCGCCCGGCGTCCGTCGAGCTCGCCTTGGGCGTGCTCGAGCGCCGCCCGGCGCTCGTCGGACCACGCCTCGGGCAGGAGCCCCAGGTCGCGGTAGAGCTGGCGGCGGGTGCGCACCGACGCCGGGACGGCATCGGCCTCGTCGCGACCGGGCGCCGGTGCGCCGGCGGGCTCGGGAACCGGTCCGGCGGACACGGCCGCCTTACCCGCATCCCCATCCGCTGCGAAACCGCGCAGGACCGGGTTCGCCGCCGCGCCCGCCACGGCGTCGTCGTTGAGCGCGCGGAAGAGCTCGCGCATGAACCAGATGCGATAGGTTTGGGGATAGTCGCTCCACGTGCCGCCGAGCACGATGAGCTCGATCTTATCGGTCGCGTGCCCCATCTGCGAAAGCGCGGTGAGCCGCGCCGACACCTGCAGGTACGGGTCGAAGCAGTTCTGCTCGGCGCGGGCGCAGGCGGGCTCATCGCGCAGGTAGCTCTTGGGCGCGCGGACGTCGTTGGGACAGAAGATGCAGCCGCCCGAGCACGGCCAGGGCTTCGTGATGACCGTGATCGTGGCAACCCCGGATGCCGAGCGCCGGGGCTTCATGCGGAGCACCTGGAGGAGTTCGCGCTCCAGCTCCTCATCCACGCCCCAGCGCCTCCACCGCTCGGGATCCTCGGTCTTGACGCGCTGGTAGAAGGGCAGCAGGCGCCGCTTGGCGAACGCCCGCTTGTCCGCACCCGATCGTCGCGCGGCCGCGTGGACGAGCTTCACCAGCGCGCGGTCGTCGACGGTCTCGCCTGCCCGAAGGCGCTCGAGTATCTGTACAATGATGTCTTCCATATGACCGATTCTATACGAAGCGCCCGCGGACCCCGACCGCCGCGGCGGTGGACGGGAACCACGGGAAAGGAGGATGCCGGCGATGGATCGGGCGAGCATCCGCGCGCTCATCGCGCTCGACAACCGCTTCTACCGCGCGCACGCCGCCTCCTTTTCCGCCACCAGGCAGGCCCCCTGGCAGGGCTGGGCGCGCGTCGCCGCGATCGCGCGCGAGCGCCTGCTTCCCTACAGGGGGCGGCAGGCGGACGGCTCCTCAGCCCCCGATGTCGGCGCCGCGCCCGAGGGCGGGACCGCACCCGGCGCCGGGCTCCCGCCGGAGCTCTCCGTTGCGGACGTCGCCTGCGGCAACATGCGGCTCGCCCCCTACCTGGCAGCCGAGCTCGCACCGGCGCGGGTTCGCTACGCCGGCATCGACAGCTGTCCCGCGCTCGCCGGCGAGGGCTCGGTCCTCGCTGCGGCGGGCCTGCCCGAGAATCTCGCGGCGGGCTTTATCGAGCTTGACATCCTCGACGCAGTGCTCGACCGCGGGCCCTGTGCGATCGCGGACGCCCTGGAGCGCCCCGCCGACCTCGTCTGCTGCTTCGGCTTCATGCACCACGTACCGGGCGGTGCCCTGCGCCAAGCGGTCCTTTCCGGCATCGTCGGCGCGCTGCGCCCCCAAGGCCTTGCCGTCGTATCGTTCTGGCAGTTCATGGACGACGCCCGCCTCGCCGCGAAGGCGGACGCCGCACGTGCGCTCGACCCCGCGCGGGAGGCGGACATCGTACTGGAGGAGGGCGACCACCTGCTCGGGTGGCAGGACGACGGGCAGGCGGTCCGCTACTGCCATCATGTCACCGAGACGGAGATCGATGCGCTCGCGGCGGGCGTCTCGGACTCGGCCCGCGAAATCTGCCGATTCTCGGCAGACGGCCGCAGCGGGCGCCTCAACCGTTATCTTGTCTTGGAGCGAATCCGCTAGGCGCCCGGGCATCCGGCGCCGCAGGAAACGATCGAAAAAACTCGACACCCGCAAAGGACGCAAAGGACCGCCATGGGCCTCACCCACATCCGCACGCCGAAGAACTTCGTGCTCGAGGAGCGCCTCGAGCGCTACGCCGATGCCATCGAGACGCACCCGGACACCTATCGCGGGCGCTGGGCGGAGGCATGCTGGCCCCTTCACACCGCGAGGGCAGACGGCACCGGGCGCTTCGCCGCCGTGAAGCTGGACCTGGGCTGCGGCAAGGGGGCCTTCCTTGCCGAGAGCGCGCGACGGGTACCGGAAGAGCTCTTCATCGGCATGGACATCGAGCCCATCTGCATCGCCTACGCCGCCCAGCGCATTGTGGAGGAGGGCCTGGGCAACGCGCTCGTCCTGCCGCGCGGCGCCGGCTCGCTGGAGCGCGTCTTCGCTCCCGGCGAGCTCGCGGCGATCGCGCTCAACTTCCCGACGCCCTACCCCAAGCGGCACTTCGCCCGGCGGCGCACCACCACCGTCGACAACCTCCTGGTCTACCGCGAGCTCCTCGCCCCGGGCGGCACGCTCACGCTGCGCACCGACAGCCAGCCCCTGCGCGACTACACGCTGGTCCAGCTCGAGGCCGCAGGCTATAGGATCGCGTGGTCATCGAACGACGTGCGCGCCGAACACCCGGGCTTCCCCCAAACGGAATACGAGGAGCGCCTCGCCGCCAAGGGGGCCCGCGTCTTCGGCGTCCAGGCCGTCCCGGGCCCAAGGCCCGATGCCCCGCAGATTCAGCGCGGTCGCGATGCCGAACAGAGCCTCATGGCGTACCTGCCCGATAACCTGGAGGCGCTTAACTACGTGCCGCTCGGCATGGAGGCGGCCGTCATGAACCTGGTGAACCGCCGGCGCAACGAGCGCGAGCGCGCGCAGCGCCACGCGAACGGCCGAGATACGGCCTAGCGGCCCGTGCGCCGCCGCAACAGCTCGCGCGCGCTGCGGACGCGCGAACGCTCCCGTTCGCGCTCCTCCCCCACCAGGCGCTGCATGACCTGGCCGAAGATCGCGGCGAGCACCTGCTGGAAGAGCGTCCCCATCATCACCGGGACGATCGCCGCGCCCGGGAAGAACTGCGACGCGATCACCGAGCCCGAGGAGATGTTGCGCAGGCCCGTGCAGAAGGTCATGGTGTAGAAATCCGCCATGGGGGCGCGCATGAGCTTCGCCATGAGCATGCCCAGCAGAAAGCCGCAGATCGCGAACGCGAGGATGAAGACCGCGACCTCGATGACCACCGGATCGAACGTGCGCACGAACTCGGCCATACCCGTGGCGTTGCAGGTCACGACCACGATGGTGAGCAGCCGGCAGATGGGCGCGAGCTCGGGTGACAGCTTCTCGTGACCCCAGCCGCCCGACAGCTGGTTCACCGCGACGCCCGCGACCGCCGGCAGCGCGATCTGCACCACCAGATCGCCGATCATGCCCGTGGGGTCGATCGTCACCTGGCTGCCGACGAGAATCTGGATGAGCAGCGGGATGGTGAACGGCGCGATGATGGTCGAGGTGAGGATCGCGGCGAGCCCGAGCGAGACGTTGCCCTGGAACATGTCCACCCACATGAAGCTCACCACCGCGACCGGGATGCTGTACTCGATCACGATGCCAGTCACGATCTCGGGGTCGCTGAACACCAGCCCGCCCACGAGGCGCGCGAGCGCGGGCATGGCGACCGTGGACATGAACAGGATTCCCAGAAGCTCGCGCGGATGCCGAAAGGTACGGGCAACCTGGCCGATCGTGGTGTTGAGCGAGCCCTGGAACGTGATGACGGCGAACAGGTAGGGCACGATCCATTTGATGGTGGCGAACACGTCGGGCGCCAGGCACCCCACGATGATGCACGACGGGATGACGAAGGGCATGTGCGACCCCACGAACGTCCCCACGCGCTTGATGATCCCCATGGTCTCCCTCTCTCGCCTCGCGCGCCACGACGGACCGGTCCGACACCGCGGCCGCTCACGGCTCCCTCGCAAAACGCATGCCCTGCAGCACTCTAGTACTACCGGCGCGCCCACAGGAGCACGAAGCCCGCGTGAAACACAACCAGAACACGAAGCCGGGTCCGCAAGGGCTTCGCGAGCCGCGCCAGAGACCGCCGCTCCCTCCCCAGCGGCGCGCGCATCCCGCAGCGCCTGTCCGGGCGCTCTGCCATAATGGTTGGGCAACACGAGAACGCTCCCTTTCCTGGAGGCCCGCACCCATGCCAGATCGCCCCGCCATCCCGAACAACGCAGCACCCGCCCCGACGTCGTCGAGCTCGTTCGCCGCCGGCGGCGTGCTCGACGCGGGGTCGCTCGGCAGGCTCGCCCCCAGCTGGTTCGAGCCGGAGGACGGCTCCGAGCCCGAGCCCTGGCTCACGCCGGACGAGGCGTTCGAGCGGTTCCTCGGCTGGTGCGACGAGCGCGGCATCGAGCTCTGGCCCCATCAGGAGGAGGCCGCCATGGACCTCGCCGCGGGCGACCACGTGGTCCTGGGTACGCCCACGGGATCGGGCAAGTCGCTCGTGGCGCTCGCCATGCTCTTCTTCGGGATGGCCACGGGGCACCGCGCCTACTACACCGCACCGATCAAGGCGCTCGTCTCCGAGAAGTTCTTCGACCTGGTGGAGGTCTTCGGCCGCGAGAACGTCGGCATGATCACCGGCGACACGCGCATCAACACGGGCGCACCCGTGATCTGCTGCACCGCCGAGATCCTCGCCAACCAGGCCCTGCGCGAGGGCGAGGAGGCGGACGTGGGCGTGGTCGCGATGGACGAGTTCCACTACTTCGCCGACCCCGACCGCGGGTGGGCCTGGCAGGTGCCGCTGCTCACGCTGCCGCATACGCAGTTCATGCTCATGAGCGCCACCCTGGGCGACATGACGGACGTCGCCCGCGCGCTCGAGGACCTCACGGGGCGCGCGGTCGACCTCGTCACGGATGCGCCGCGCCCGGTACCGCTCGCCTACAAGTACGTGGACACCTCGCTGGAGGGCACGGTGGAGCTCGCGCTCCGCCGCGGCGAGGCGCCGCTGTACATCGTGCACTTCAGCCAGGATGCCGCGCTCGCCACGGCGAGCTCGCTGGCGAACTTCGGCGTGGCGGACAAGGCCCAGCGCGAGGCGATCAAGGATGCCGCGAAGGGCACGCGCTTCACCACCGCCTTCGGCAAGATCTTGCGCCGCCTCATCTCCTGCGGCGTGGGCGTGCACCACGCGGGCATGCTGCCGCGCTACCGCCTTCTGGTCGAGAAGCTCGCCCAGCAGGGCCTTCTGCCCGTGATCTGCGGAACCGACACCTTGGGCGTGGGCATCAACGTGCCCATCCACACCGTGGTGCTCACGGCCCTCACCCAGTACGACGGCCACAAGATGCGGCGCCTGCGCGCCCGCGAGTTCCACCAGATCGCCGGCCGCGCCGGGCGCGCGGGCTTCGACACCGAGGGCATGGTCATCGCCGAGGCGCCCGAGCACGAGATCGAGAACGCCAAGCTCGTGGCCAAGGCCGGCGGCGACCCCAAGAAGCTCCGGAAGATCCACAAGAAGAAGCCGCCCGAGGGGTTCGTCACCTGGAACGAGGGCACGTTCCAGCGGCTCATCGAGGCCGCGCCCGAGACGCTCAAGCCCCGGCTGCGCGTCACGCATTCGATGGTGCTCTCCATGGTGGAGCGCGGCGGCGACGCGCGGGCGCGCGTGTCGGAGCTCATCGCACGGAGCCTTCAGGCGCCGGAGGAGAAGGCGCGCCTGGAGGAACGCGCCGACGAGATCTTCGCCACCTTGATCGACTCGGGCGTGGTGGTGGTCCAGGAGGCACCGGCCGACGAACATGCAGATGGAACGGACGGAGCACCTGCGGGCGGGGCCGGCGGCGCGACGGACGCGGAACCGGCGCGCGTCTACTCCCTCACGGTGGACCTGCCGGACGATTTCGCGCTCGACCAGCCGCTCTCGCCGTTCCTGCTCGCCGCGCTGGAGCTTCTGGACCCCGAGAGCGAGACCTACACCCTGGACCTCATCTCGATGGTGGAGGCCACGCTCGAGGATCCGCGCCAGGTGCTCCGCGCCCAAGAGCGCGCCGCGCGCGACGCCGCGATGACCGCCATGAAGGCCGAGGGGGTCGACTACGAGGAGCGCCTGGAGCGCATCGCCGAGGTCAGCTACCCCAAGCCCCTCGAGGACCTGCTCGAGGCCGCGTTCGCACAGTACTGCGAGAAGGTACCGTGGGCGGCAGACTTCGAGCTCCATCCCAAGTCGGTCCTGCGCGACATGCTGGAGGGCGCCGCCGACTTCAAGGGCTACATCCAGCGCTACAAGATCGCGCGCTCCGAGGGCATCCTGCTGCGCTACCTTGCCGAGGCGTACCGCTCGCTCGACCGCACCGTGCCCATGGACAAGCGCAACGAGGAGCTGAACGAGATCGTCTCGTGGCTGGGCTTCCTGGTGCGCTCGATCGATTCCAGCCTGGTGGACGAGTGGGCCGCCGCCGGCGACGCCGCGGCGCTCGATATCGCCCCGCCCATGGCGGCGGACCAGGTGGTCGCCGACCGGCGCGGCGTCACGCTGCTCGTACGCAACGCGCTCTTTGCGCGCGTGCGCCACGCGGCACGCGGCCACGTACGCGAACTGGGCGAGCTCGACGAGGCGTGGGGCATGGGCGAGCTCCGCTGGCAGAAGGCACTCGACGCCTACCATGAGGTGCACGAAGAGATCCTCACCGACGCAGACGCCCGCTCGA
>CASFIQ010000222.1 GCA_949294785.1 uncultured Collinsella sp. | reverse complement strand
GTCGGCGCCGCAGCCGCGGGAATGCCGGCGGCGAGCTGCGCCTCGATGCGATCCAGGCGCTCGGCCAGGGCCTCCAGCGTGAGGTCCGCCTCCGGCCGGGCGAGCCGGGTTAGCGCGATCTCGAGTACCAGGCGCGTATCGGGCGCCGTGCGCATCTCGAGCGCGGCGTCATCGAGCACAGTGAGCACGCGCGCCAAGCGATCGGTTCCCTCGAACGCCGCGGCCTCCTCCTCGACGGCGGCGAGCTCCTCGGGGGTGCCGTCCAGAAGGCCGGGCCGCGCGCCGGCGACGCGCACCATGTAGACGTCGCGCAGGTGCGCCACCAGGTCGCGCGTGAGCTCCATGAGGTCGTTGCCCTCGTCCACCTGCCGTGCGGTGAGGTTGAAGAGCCCCACCACATCGCGGCGGGCGATGGCACGGGAGAAGTCGGAGAGCACATCGCCGGCGACCTCGCCCAAAAGCGCGCGGGCGTCCGCGGCGCGCACCGCGCCGGCCCCGAAGACGGACAGCTGCTCGAGGGTGGAGAGCGCGTCGCGCATACCGCCGCGAGCGTGCTTTGCCACCACCTGGAGCGCCTCGTCATCGTAGGCGAAGCCCTCCTCGCGGCAGATGTAGGCGAGTCGCGCCACGATGTCGTCGTTGCCGATGCGATGGAACTCGAAGCGCTGGCAGCGGGAGAGGATGGTCTCGGGGATCTTCTGGGGATCGGTGGTGCACAGCACGAAGACCACGTGCGCGGGCGGCTCCTCGAGCGTCTTCAAAAGCGCGTTGAAGGCCGCCGTGGTGAGCATGTGAACCTCGTCGATGATGTAGATCTTGTACGCGCCGCGCACCGGGGCGAAACTCACCGACCCGATGATCTCCTCGCGCACGTTGTCGACACCCGTGCGCGAGGCGGCGTCGAGCTCGTAGACGTCCGGGTGCGTGCCCCCGGCGATGGAGCGGCACTCCGCGCAGGTCCCGTCGGGCATACAGCCCGCCGCACCCTCGGCGCGGGCGGCCTCGGCATGCTGGCACAGCAGCGCCTTGGCGAGGATGCGCGCCATGGTGGTCTTGCCCGTGCCGCGCGGCCCGCAGAACAGGTAGGCGTGGGAAAGGCGCCCCTCCGTCACCGCGTGCTCCAGGGTCGAGACGATATGCTGCTGGCCCACGACGCTCTCGAACGTCAGCGGCCGGTACTTACGGTAGAGCGACTCCACGAAAAGCCTCCTCGTCAGCGCGCCGGCAGATGCCGGGCATTGCTCACAGCCCGTGCTCGTCCAAGCGGCGGCAGATATCCTTCAGCGTGATGCGCGCGGCGAAGAGCTGCCGGTAGGTGGCCGTCTTGACCTTGTTCTGGCCGGCAAGGTCCTCCATGCGCGCGCAGGTGGCGAAAAGCTCGTCGCGCACCTCGCGCGCGAACGCGTCGTAGCGCTCGAGGCGCTCGCGCCCGTCCTCGTCCATCGGCAGCGCCCCCCCTCACGCATCGCCCATCCGGCACCCGCGGTGCCGGTACCCGCAGCCGCTTGCACGGTACACGCCATTGTAACGTGAAGGCGGGCCCATGGTAGGATACAGGTGGAACCGCCGTGGCCTCGGCGGCACCTGGATCATGGCGAGAACACACCCCCAAACGTACCCGAGGAAGGCCATGCCGCTCTTCAGCCAACATACCCCGCGCCCGCCGCGCATCGTCCGCACCTCGGTCGACGACCGGCAGACGACCGCATCGGTGCTGCTCAAGCGCTACCGGCCCCTCGAGACCCGCGCCGCGGGCGGGTTCGGCAGCGTCGAGGTGTGCCTGGACGCCCGTCTGCAGCGGCGGGTCGCCATCAAGCGCATGCCGCTCTCCTCGCGCTACGGCACCGCCCCGACCGAGACCCGCGAGACCGCGCTCGCCGAGGCGCGCACGGCGAGCCTGCTGCAGCATCCCAACATCGTGCAGGTGCTCGACTTCGCCTACGACGACGCCTACGCCTACCTGATCATGGAATACGTCGACGGCATGTCGCTCGAGGAGTTCCTGGAGCAGGTGGACGGACACTCGCTCACCTACGACGAGTGCGCGGCGGTTGCCGACGCCCTGGTGCAGGCGGTCGCCTTCGCGCATGACAACGGCGTGCTCCACCTGGACATCAAACCCGCGAACGTGCTGATCGACCGCAGCGGGCACGTGAAGATCACGGACTTTGGCATGGCGACGCTCTCGCGCGCGGCGGGGTTCGGCGGGGCGCGCGGCGGGACCATCGGCTACATGCCGCCCGAGCAGCTCGCCGGCGAGGACGTGGACGAGCGGACCGATGTGTTCGCGCTTGCCGCCGTGCTCTACGAGGCGCTCTGTGCCACGGCCCCGTTTCGCGCCGGAACACCCCAGGACTCCCTCAAGCGCATCAAGAAGGGCGTCCTTTTGCCCTCGAGCCTGCTGCCCGATATCCCCGAGAGCGCCGAGGAGGCCCTGCTCCAGGCGCTCGCACCCGCTGCCGCCGAGCGCATGGGGTCCGTCTCGGCCTTCGGCGACGACTTCCTGGCGCACCTGGGGAGCGTTCGCGAGGGACGGCGCAGCCTCGCGCGGATGATCGCCCGCATGAGCGGCGACGATATGGAGGAGGGCAACCCCGACGGCGGCGAACGGCGCGTCTGGGAGCTCGACCCCGCCGAGGGCTATCTGGGCAGCCGCTCGCCCCGAGCGCGCGCGGCGGGCACAGGTGCGCTCGCCGCCGTGTCGGTCGGCGTCGCGGCGGCGCGCATCCTCGCGCTCGCCGG
>CASFIQ010000221.1 GCA_949294785.1 uncultured Collinsella sp. | reverse complement strand
GCGAGCGTATCAGCAGGGGTAACCGGCGTGTCGAAGATGGCGATGCCGCGCGCCGCCGCATCGCGTGCGACCTCTTCCGCGTTGCTCATGCGGTCGAGGTGGCAGTGCATGTCCACAAAGCGCCAGACCATGGTCCTCACGCGCCCAGAACAAGATTGCGGATAACGTGGCCGGCGATCATCTGCCCCATGATGGGCGGCAGGTACGAGGCGGTGCCGAGGGTGGGGCGCTGGCTCTCGTTCGATGGGCCGACGGTATCTGCGTCCGCGCCCGTTACCGGCAGCGGGTGCGGTTCCTCGAACGACGAGAGCACCGTAAGATGCCGGATGCCGCGTCGGCGGCATTCCTTGCGCATGATACGTGCGAGCGGGTCGTGCGAGGTCTGCGCGATGTCGCAGATGCGGAGCTTCTCGGGGTCGAGTTTGTTCGCGCCGCCCATGCTGGCGATGAGCGGCGTCGCGGTCCGCTCCGCCCACTCGGCGATAGCGAGCTTGGTCGAGACGGTGTCGATCGCATCGACCACATAGTCGATACGACCGTCGCATGCCGCGAGCGTCTCGGCGAAGAGACCCTCGACATCGTCCGCGCGCACGAACCGGTCGAACGCGACCACCCGCGCGACGGGGTTGATGGCGTGCACAAGTTCTGCGGTCACCTCGACCTTGCGACGGCCGACGGTCGACGTGTAGGCGATGGCCTGACGGTTGATGTTGGACGGCGCGACCGCGTCGCCGTCGACCACGACGAGCGTGCCCGCGCCGCCGCGCGCGAGCGCCTCGATGCAGTTTGACCCCACGCCTCCACAGCCGAGGACCATGACGGTCGAGGCGGCGAGCCGCGCGAGTCCCGGCACGCCCCACACAAGCTCGAGGCGCGAGGTAGGTGTCTCGTGGGCATCCGTCGATAACGGCGTCGCACCCTGCTCAAGATCCATGGCCAGCCCTTTCGGTTGCAGTTTCTGGCATTGTAGCGCACCGGGTTCTGTCCGCACGACGTGAGAAAATACGAACATACGTTCATCTAGTGGATTAGCTTTGATGGGAGGAATCACTTTTGTAAATGGCTATTGACTTATGCTATCAATAGGGGTGGATATGAAGTACCGCATACTGCGGAAGCGCATTCGAGAGCTTGCTCGCAAACAAGGCTTGCCAGTGGTTTGGGGCGAGGGCTCCTGTCACGCGAAAGTTACGGTTGGAAGACGTACGACAACCATACCTCGGCATAGCGAGGTGAACGAGGTTACGGCTCGAGCGATTCTTACGTATCTGTTCGGAGGCAACGATGGCGATTGATGTTACCGCGCATGTGACGAGGTCAAATGGCTGGTGGGCGATTTCTGTCCCTGAGATTCCCGGGCTGTTCACGCAGACGAAGAGGCTTGATCAGGTCGAGCGGATGGTTTTGGATGCGGCCTCCCTGTTGAACAAAGATATCTCGCATGTTGAGGTGGTTCCCGTCTTGGATGAGGACGCCCAGATAATGCTGAGGGAGTTGGGGGAGACGCGCGCGAAAGCCGAAGCGTTGCAAAAAGAATCCTCTGACATGACCAAAAAGGCAATCAGGCTGTTTCAGGCGGAAGGCTTGACGTTGAGAGACATCGCCTCGTTGATCGGACTCTCGCCTCAACGCGTATCGGTCATTGCGCGAGAGGGATAGCCTTGTGCGAGGAGGGGCTCGCCGCGCCTCTGGTTTCGTGATGGAGACGGGTGGGTACGCTCGCCATATTCGCCGTGAGCTGAGACCATGGTGCGGAAACGTTGCAACGCGGGGCTCGCCTTGCGGGCGTCGGACGGCGACTCGCGTCGTCAGAAGCTCCGCGCGACCGAACAGGGAGTATCGATGGCGGAATTCGTGTATCAGATGTACCAGGCGCGCAAGGCGCACGGCGACAA
Source organism: uncultured Collinsella sp. (assembly GCA_949294785.1). GTDB lineage: Bacteria > Actinomycetota > Coriobacteriia > Coriobacteriales > Coriobacteriaceae > Coprousia. The sequence goes on along the minus strand of CASFIQ010000221.1, from coordinate 29,252 downwards.
GGTCATCCTGGATGATGTTACCTTGAGCTTCTACCCCGGCGCCAAGATCGGCGTGGTGGGCCCCAACGGTATGGGCAAGTCGACCCTCTTGAAGATCATGGCGGGCATCGAGGAGGTCTCCAACGGCGAGGCGCGCCTCACGCCCGGTTATACCGTGGGGCTGCTGCAGCAGGAGCCGCCGCTCGATGACGACAAGACCGTGATCGAGAACGTCCGCCAGGCATTCGGCGACCTGCTTGCCAAGGTGGACCGCTTCAACAGAATCGGTGAGGAGATGGCCGCGCCCGACGCGGACTTCGACGCCCTCATGGCCGAGATGGGCAAGCTTCAGGACGAGATCGACGCAGCCGACGGCTGGGATATCGATTCCAAGCTCGGTCAGGCGATGGACGCGCTCCAGCTGCCCGATTCCGACACGCCGGTATCGGTCCTCTCCGGTGGCGAGCGCCGCCGCGTGGCGCTGTGCAAGCTGCTGCTCGAGGCGCCGGACCTGCTGCTTTTGGACGAGCCCACCAACCACCTCGACGCCGAGAGCGTGCTGTGGCTCGAGCACTTCCTCAAGAACTATCCCGGTGCCGTGCTCGCCGTCACGCACGACCGCTACTTCCTGGACAACGTCGCCGAGTGGATCTGCGAGGTGGACCGCGGGCACCTCTACCCCTACAAGGGCAACTACTCCACCTACCTCGAGACCAAGGCGGCGCGCATCGCCGCGCAGGGGCAGCGCGACGCCAAGCTTCAGAAGCGCATGGCATCCGAGCTCGAATGGGTTCGCTCCAGCCCGAAGGCGCGCCAGGCCAAGAACAAGGCGCGCCTGGCCCGCTACGAGGAGATGGAGGCCGAGGCCCGCGCCAGCCAGAAGCTCGACTGGACCGATATCCGCATTCCCGTCGGCCCGCGCCTGGGCGCGAAGGTCCTCGAGGTCGAGCACCTGCACAAGGAGTTCGACGGCCGGGTGCTCATCGATGACCTCTCCTTCAGCCTGCCGCGCAACGGCATCGTGGGCGTGATCGGCCCCAACGGCGTGGGCAAGTCGACGCTCTTCAAGATGATCATCGGGCAGGAGCAGCCCACAAGCGGCACCATCGAGCTCGGCGAGACGGTCAAGATCTCCTACGTCGATCAGAACCGGGCGGGCATCGACCCCGACAAGACCCTCTGGGAGGTCGTCTCGGGCGGAACCGACAAGATGCTCGTGGGCGAGACCGAGGTCCCCAGCCGCGCCTACGTGGCGAGCTTCGGCTTCAAGGGGTCCGACCAGCAGAAGCGCGCGGGCGTCCTCTCCGGTGGTGAGCGCAACCGCCTGAACCTCGCCCTCACGCTCAAGCAGGGCGGCAACCTCCTGCTCCTCGACGAGCCCACGAACGACCTCGATGTCGAGACGCTCTCCTCGCTCGAGGCAGCGCTGCTCGAGTTCCCGGGCTGCTCGGTCGTGATCAGCCACGACCGCATGTTCCTCGACCGCGTGGCGACGCACATGCTCGCTTGGGAGGGCACCGACGAGAACCCGGGCAACTGGTACTGGTTCGAGGGCAACTTCGCGGCGTATCAGGAGAACCGCGTGGCGCGTCTGGGTGAGGACGCCGCCCAGCCGCACCGCATCCACCGCAAGCTCACGCGCGATTAAGGCGTCCGCCGCGCACGGATCAGGCGTCCGGTGCGATCGGCTCGATCCGCTCGATCGACCAGCAGAGCCCCGTTGTCGGCTTTCCGGCGGCGGGGCGCTTGCGTATGGTGACGAGGACCTGCCTGCGCTCGCCGTCCGCGAGGTAGCTCATCGGGAAGGATGCGCGGTTGCGGGCGAGTTCGGCGCTTCCGTTCAGGCAGGCGATATGGAAGTATTCGCCCGCGATGCCGAGCGCATCGGCGCCGAAGGGGAGAAGCTGCGCAAGACCGCTCAGGATATCGCCGGGGCAGAACACCTCCTGCGTGAAGTCGACGGGATAGCCCGAGAGGTCTATGGCGGCGAGGGCGGGAGAGGGCGCGGGGTCGGGCGTTGCGCCCGAAGTCGCGCCCGGCGCCCGGTCCGGTGCCGGGGCCTGCTGTCCGTCCATCGACCGCCCCGTATCCGTCGCGCCCGCGCCGTCTTCGGCGGCGGGCGTCGGTTCGGGTTCGGCATCCGCCGCCGGGGTCTGGGTCGCCCCCGGCGTGGATTCGAGCGTGGTCACGCCGGCATCGGCGTGTTCGGGGTCGAAGGTGACGGTGAGGGAGAAAGCGGGTTGCGCTTGCGGCTCGCCGGGCGCGATTCCGGGCTCGTCAGCGGGAGCGGGCTCCGATGCGCCGGCACCATCCGAAGGAGCCTCTTCGGCGGTCGCGGTCCCGTCTTCGGAAGATTCCAGAGGGGTCTCGACGGGGGTGTCGTCTCCGATGGGCGCGGGGCTTTCCGCGCGGTCCTCGGGAACGGCATCCCGGTCGGGCCCCGGCTCTCCCGAACGGATGCCCGGATCGGCGGGCTCGGTTTCCGATGCGGTCGTCTCGGGTTTCGAGTCGGCGGGCGGTTCGGAGGGCTCGGACGACTGCTCGGCGGTCGGTTCCGGCTCCGGCGGGATGGGGCGCGGGCGCTGGGGCTTGCACGACTTCGCCTTGCTTCTGCGCTTCCACGACTTGGCGGCGCCCTTGCGCTCCTCGGCGGGGGCGGCGAGCGCCTCGTCCCAGGCGGGGTTTGCGATGACGGTCGCGTAGAGGCGGCCTCCCTTGAATGCGGTCAGCTTGATGAAGTCGTCCAGGTCCTCCAGGAGCTCGCGAAGGGTCGCATAGCCGAGTTCGCGGGCGCCGAGCCCGTCGGCGGCGAGCGCCTCCTCGACGGCGGTGGAAAACGTTTGCTTGCCGGGCCCCAACGCATCGCGGAGCAGGCGGTAGAGGTAGATGCGGTTCGCCGGGGTGAGCCCGGTCGCGGTTCCCTGCTGTTTCATAGGTGCTTCCTTCTCATGGCGTTTCGACATCCATCATATAGCATCCCTCGAGCCGTGGGGCGAAGGTACAATAGGGCGTGAACGAACGGCGAGGTGCCCTGCGGGCGCCTGACACGGGAAGGGGCTCGACATGGGTGAGCGCTTGATTTGGGATGACGCCTTGGCGCGCCGCGACGGCTTCCTGCGCGTGGCCGCCGCCACGCCGAAGATCCGCGTGGGCGACGTCGACGGCAACGCCGACGCCATCATCGCGACCGTCATCTCCGCTGCGGAGGCGGGGGTGCGCGTGCTCGCGCTGCCCGAGCTCTGCCTCACGGGCTACACCTGTGCCGACCTCTTCCATGACCGCGCGCTCGTCGTCGGTGCGGAGCGCGCGCTCGCCCGCATCATCGATGCCACGGCAGACCTTTCCATCCTCTTCACCGTGGGCGTCCCCGTTGCCTGGCGCGGGTCGCTCTACAACTGCGTCGCGGTGGTGTCTGCAGGCGAGCTTGTTGGCCTTACCGCGAAGGAGAGCGTGCCCACCTATGGCGAGTTCTACGAGGGCCGTTGGTTCGCACCCGCCCCAAGCGACCCGGAGGGGCCGATCGAGGTCTCGTATGCGGGCTTCCGCGTGCCGCTCGCCGCGCGCCTGATCTACCGTTGCACGGACGCCGGCCTTACCGATATCGCCGTCGGCGTCGAGGTCTGCGAGGACCTCTGGGTGAGCTGCCCGCCCTCGATCGACATGGCCCGGCGTGGCGCCGTCGTTCTGCTGAACGCGAGCGCATCCGACGAGGTCATTGGCAAGGCGGCCTATCGCCGTCAGCTCGTCTCCGGCCAGTCCGCGCGGCTGTTCGCCGCCTACGCCTATGCGGACGCGGGCGCGGGCGAGTCGACGACCGATCTGGTCTTCGCCGGCGCGAACCTGGTAGCGGAAAACGGGTCGGTCCTCGCCGAGACTGAGCGCTTCACCTGCGACCGTGCCCAGGCCGATGTGGATATCGAGCGCCTGCTCGCCGAGCGCCAGCGCACCGGCACCTGGACGGACATCGCGCTTGCCGACGACCCGTTGGAGGTGGCCTTCACCTTCGGCGGCATGTGCGAGCCCGAGGAGGCCCTCGAGGATGCGTGGGGCGAGGAGGACGGCCTGTTCGAGGACGAGTACGACGACCTCTTCGACGGGGGGCTCGTATGGGGTGACGATGTCGCGGTCGACGATGACGACCTCGCCGATGGCGACAGGTTCTCCGGCGACACGGGGGATCCGGCTGCGGATGATCTTGGGCGGGATTCGGATGACGATGAGATGGAGGGCGTCCTCGTCGCGGATGACCTCGTGCGTTTCGGCGACCGCCTGGTCTCCTTCGCGCTGCCCGAGGACATCCTGAGGGATGCCGACGAGGTGGACCGCGTGTTTCCGCGTGCGCCCTTCGTTCCCGATGACGAGCGCGATCTGACGGGGCGCTGCGAGGAGATCTTGAACCTGCAGGCGGCAGGGCTTGCCACGCGCCTTTCCCACACGGGGACGAAGCGTGCCGTGATCGGCCTTTCCGGAGGGCTCGACTCCACGCTCGCCCTGCTCGTCACCGTGCGCGCCTTCGACATGCTCGGCTTCGACCACGCGGGCATCACCGCGATCTCGATGCCGGGTTTCGGGACGACGACGCGTACGAAGGGCAACGCCCAGACGCTCGCCGAGACGCTGGGAACCACCTTCCGCGAGATCTCGATCCACGCGGCCGTGGAGCAGCATTTCCGCGATATCGGCCATGACCCGGCCCTCACCGACGTCACCTACGAGAACAGCCAGGCCCGCGAGCGCACCCAGATCCTCATGGACGTGGCGAACAGCCAGGGCGCTTTCGTGATCGGCACGGGCGACCTTTCCGAGCTCGCGCTTGGATGGGCGACCTACAACGGCGACCATATGAGCATGTACGGCGTGAACGCGAGCGTGCCCAAGACGCTCGTGCGGCACCTGGTACGCTATGCCGCCGGCGTCTTCGGCGGCGCGATCGAGGCGACGCTTCTCGACATCCTTGATACGCCGGTCTCCCCGGAGCTTCTGCCGCCCACGGGCGACGGTCAGATCGCGCAGCGCACCGAGGATCTGGTCGGACCCTACGAGCTGCATGACTACTTCCTCTATTACCTGCTGCGCTTCGGCTTCGCACCGGGAAAGATCTTCCGTATGGCGTGCCGTTCGTTCGCCGGCGTGTACGACGAGCGGATCGTCTACGGCTGGCTGCGCGTGTTCTACCGCCGCTTCTTCGCCCAGCAGTTCAAGCGCAGCTGCCTGCCGGATGGTCCCAAGGTGGGGTCGGTGACCCTAAGCCCGCGCGGCGATTGGCGGATGCCCTCGGATGCCGCCGCGCACCTGTGGCTCGAGGAGGTCGACGAGCTCGATCCGGACCGTTCGGAAAGCGAGCCCGCGGCGCGCTGATCCCGGCTGGCGCCCCGCGATCCGGCGTGCGGGGCGCCTGCTATACTGCCATATCGTCGACAGGCTTCTCGTGTGCCGCCCGAGTGCGGCGGAATCGAAGGTACCCTATGCAGTTCTCACAGCGTCTCGACCAGTTCGGCGAGGAAGTCTTCGCATCGCTCAACCAGCGCCGCCTCGCGCTCGAGGCGGAGGGGCGCACCATCTACAACCTTTCGGTGGGCACGCCCGACTTCCATCCGTATGGCCATGTGGTCGATGCGCTGGTGGAGTCCGCCCGCAACCCCGATGACTGGAAGTACAGCCTGGGCGATCTTCCCGAGCTCAAGCAGGCGGTCTGCGATTACTACGAGCGTCGATTCGGCGTCTTTGGCATAACGCCCGAGATGGTCGCCTCGTGCGACGGCACGCAGGAGGGCATGGGCGCGCTCGCGCTCACCATGCTCGACCCCGGTGACGTGGCGCTCGTGCCCGATCCGTGCTATCCGGTTTTTGCGAGCGGCGTGAAGATCGCGGGAGGGGAGTGCGCCTACTACCCGCTCTCCGCCGAGCACGACTTCCTGCCCCACGTGGCGGATATCGACCCGGACCTTGCCGACCGCGCCAAGTACCTGGTGGTCTCGCTCCCGGCGAATCCGGTGGGCAGCGTCGGCACGCCGGAGCTCTACGACGAGGTGATCGCGTTCGCACGCGAGCACGATCTGGTGGTCGTCCACGACAACGCGTACTCGGATATCGTCTACGACGGGCCCCGCGGCGGCAGCTTCCTGTCCCGTCCGGGTGCGCTCGAGGTGGGCGTCGAGTTCTTCTCGCTCTCCAAGTCCTTCAACGTCACGGGTGCCCGCGTGAGCTTCCTGGTCGGGCGTCCGGACGTGGTCCAGGCGTTCGCGAAGCTTCGCGGACAGACCGACTTCGGTATGTTCTATCCCATCCAGCGCGCTGCCATCGCCGCGCTCACCGGTCCCCTGGACGAGGTCGAGCATCAGCGCCATCTTTACCAGGAGCGCCGTGACGCCCTCTGCGACGGCCTCGAGCGCATCGGCTGGGAGCGCCCGAACGCCCACGGCACCATGTTCGTGTGGGCGAAGCTCCCCGGTGGGCGCACGGATTCGCTCGCTTTCTGCGAGGAGCTCATGGAGCGCGCCGGCGTGATCGTGACCCCGGGCGCGAGTTTCGGCCCGCACGGCGAGGGGTACGTCCGCATGGCGCTCGTGCTGCCGCCTGCCTCGCTCGAGCGCGCCGTGCAGGCGATCGCGGACGCGGGCATCTGAGCGTCCTCTCCCACGATGCCGACCACCGAGCCGATTTCAGGAGTGCGCATGGCAGATATCGATGTCACCGTCATCGTCCCCACGTACAATGCCGAGCAGTTCCTCGACGAGTGCCTGACCTCGATCGAGCGCAACGTGCGCGCGTCGATCGAGGTCATCGTCTTGAACGACGGATCGACCGACGGCTCGCTTGCGATCATGCGCGCCCACGAGCAGGCGGACCCGCGCATTCGGGTTATCGACAAGCCCAACCAGGGCTACGGAGCGACGGTGAACCGCGGCATCGCCGAGGCGCGCGGCCGCTACATCGCCATCGTCGAGCCGGACGACTATCTGAAGCCCGGCATGTACGACGCGCTCATCGCGCTCGCACGGCGCTATGGAGAGCCCGATATCGTACGTTCCGCCTACTGGCGGGTTTGGATGGCCGGCACCCCGCGCGAGCGTTTGGTCCATTCGGTCTGCTACCGCAGGGTCCACCCACCGCACCAGCCCTTCACGCTGGCGGAATGCCCCATCGTCATCCGCTTCCATCCCGCGGTCTGGTCGGCGCTCTACCGGCGCGATTTCCTGGATGGGCGCTCCATCCGCTTCCGGGAGCTTCCCGGTGCGGGCTGGGTGGACAACCCCTTCATGATGGAGGTCTTCGCGAGCGCGCGCTCCATCGTCTACACCGATGATGCGTGGTACTGCTATCGCGAGGACCTGCCCACCTCGTCCACCATGACGCGCGCGCCCTCGCTCGCGTTCGAGCGCTGGCAGGATATGGCAGACGTCTTGGACCGGTTGGATGTCCGTGACCGGGGGATTCGTGAGACCCTGTACTCCATCGGCTTTCGCCATGCCGGCGTCGCGGTGGGTGCAGGCGGCCTGGACGACCCCGAGATGCGCACGCTCCTGACCGCGATGTTCTCCCGTATGGATCCCGAGCTGGTCTTCTCGATGGATTCCGTCTCGCCGGAGCTCAAGCGCGTCTTCTGCGAGCTTGCCGGCATACCGCCCCGTCGGTTCTCGCGTCTGCCGTACCTGCGTTACCTCGCCAACGAGGCTTGGGCGACCCTTTCGGCGAACGGTCCGGGGCTCGCCTTTGCGCGCGTGAAGCTTGTGCTTTCCCGGCGCCCGGCGTGAGCCTTCCGCCCGCTGCCGATATAATGTGAGCGGCGCTGTTCGGGCGCCGGGATCGGAGCGGACGGCGCTTCGGTTCCGCTAGGAGGTCTCAGATCGGCGGGCGCTGCCCGCGTCGGATGGGGTGAGCGATGGCCGACACGCGGCGCATAGCGGTTTTCAGCATCGATGCCAAGCTCCCGGGTGAGGTCAAGGGAGCCACGCGCTACACCCAGATCGCGGAGATGCTCGTCGCCGCCGGGTTCGAGGTCGACTTCATCACCTCGCGCTTCCAGCACTGGGACAAGGCCTTTCGCGCGGCGGATTCCCGCCCGGACGGCAGCCTGCCCTATAACGTGCGCTTCATCGAAGAGCCGGGCTATCCCAAGAATATGTGCCCGCAGCGCATCTGGTCCCACCGCGTCGCCGCCAAGAACGTCCGCGAGTACTTCGATGCCCATCATGACTACGATCTGATCTACTGCCAGATTCCGCCGAACGACGTCACGCTCGAAGCGGGGCGCGCCGCGAAACGCTACGGCATCCCCTTCGTCATCGACGTGAACGATCTGTGGCCCGAGGCCTTTCGCGTCGCCTTCGACGTGCCGGTGGTGTCCGATATCGTCTTCGCCCCCTTCTATCGTCAGGCGCGGCGCGCCTACGCGCTCGCCGATGCGATCGTGGGCACCTCGGATGAGTACTCCGGCCGCGCGTTCAAGGACCGTGCCGAGGACATTCCGCGTCTCACCGTGTACGTGGGCAACGACCTCGCCGTATTCGATCGGGGCGCCGCCGCGCACGCCGCCGAGGTGGCCAAGCCGGCCGATGAGATCTGGGTCGCCTATGCGGGAACGCTTTCGGCGTGCTACGACCTGGATACCCTCATCCGTGCGGTCGCCCGCGCGCAGCGGCGCGATCCCCGTATCAAGCTCAAGCTGCTGGGGGATGGCGTGGTCCGTGCCGACCTCGAGCGCGTGGCAGCGGAGACCGGGTGCGATGTCGCCTTTTTGGGCTATGTGCCCTACGAGGTGATGGCGGCGTGGCTCTCCAAATCCGACATCTTGGTGAATTCGCTGGTCGCTAACGCCGCGCAGAGCGTCGTCACCAAGATCGGGGACTACCTGGCGGCCGGCAAGCCCATGGTGAACACGTCGCGCAGTCCCGAGTTCTGGGCGAAGGTGGAGCGGGACGGGTTCGGTGTCAACGTGGCCCCCGAGGACCCCGCGGCGCTTGAGTCCGTCCTCGTCGACCTCGCCGCGGCGCCGGAGCGCCAGTGCTCGCTGGGAAGGGTCGCGCGCGACACCGCGGAGCGCGAGTTCGACCGTGCGCACTCCTATGCCGCGATCGTGCAGCTCATCGAGAAGATGAGCGCATCCGCCTAGATTATTCGCCGCCCGGGGGATTTCGTCGTATACTCGGTTCATTCCCATTCCCGTCCCTATGCCCTGTCTCCCTGTCGTTTCCGGTTGCCCGTGAGCCGATGGATCATGGTTTGATGAGGGTAACTTTTGGGTAGGATGGTCTCGCCAACCGTTTTCCGGGCAAGGGCCCGGCAGCAGATAAGGAGGAAGATCATGGCAAATGATCGCAAGGTCGCCGTCGTCGGTTGCGGGTTCGTGGGGTCGTCTTCGGCATTCGCCCTCATGCAGAGCGGGCTGTTCTCCGAGATGGTCCTGATCGACGTCGACCGCAAGCGCGCCGAGGGGGAGGCGCTCGACATCGCCCACGGTATCCCGTTCGCGAGCCCGTGCAGGATCTATGCGGGCGATTACGCCGACGCCGCGGACGCCGCCATCATCGTCGTGACCGCCGGCGCCGCGCAGAAACCCGGTGAGACCCGGCTTGACCTGGTCAACAAGAACGTCGGCATCTTCAAGTCCATCATCCCGCAGATTCGCGACAGCGGCTTCGACGGCATCCTGCTGATCGTCTCCAACCCGGTGGACGTCCTCACCTACGCCGCGATCCGGATGTCCGGTCTGCCCGAGGGTCGCGTCATCGGCTCGGGCACGGTGCTCGATACCGCACGTTTGAAGTTCATGCTGGGTCAGCACCTCTCGGTCGACCCGCGCGACGTCCATGCCTACATCATGGGCGAGCACGGCGACTCCGAGTTCGCCGCCTGGTCGAGTGCGATGGTCGCGGGCGTGCCGCTCAGCACCTTCTGCGAGATGCTCGGCCATCACGACCATGAGGCATCCGAGGCGCGCATCGCCGAGAGCGTCAAGAACAGCGCCTACGAGATCATCGAGAAGAAGCATGCCACTTACTACGGTATCGCGATGAGCGTGAAGCGCATCTGCACCGCCATCATGCGCGACGAGGACTGTGTGCTGCCGGTCTCGAGCCTTATGGTGGGCGAATACGGCTTGAACGACATCGCGATCTCCATGCCGACGGTCGTCGGACGCGACGGCGTGGTCTGCCGCGTACCGGTATCCCTTTCGGAGGGGGAGATGGGCAAGCTGCAGGATTCCGCCGCCGCACTGAAGGCGATCATGGATCAGGTTGATTTCGAGGCGTAGGTCTCGGGACCTTCGGAAAACAGGTTTCGGGTCACCGGGTCGCGCTTGCGGTGCCGGTTCGATGGGAAGGGGCGTCATCGGGAGCAGGTCCCGATGACGCCCCGGTTCATGTGCGGGTGATGGTCCGCCGTTCGCGTGGCCGCACCGTGCGGCTAAAGCGCGCAGACGTTTTGCGGCGCTCCGGCGAGCCAGGCGGTGACGTTGTCGAATGCGATCCTGGCACGCCGCTCCATGGCCTCCTCGGTCAGGAAGCCCACATGCGGGGTGAGCACCGCGTTCGGGGCGGAAAGCAGCCGGTGATCGGCTTTCGCCAGCGGCGGCTCGCCGTCGAAGACGTCGATGCCGGCACCGGCGATTTTGCCGGCCTCGAGCGCGTTGGCGAGAGCGTCCTCGTCGACGATCGGGCCGCGTGCGCAGTTGATGAGGATCGCGGAGGGCTTCATTCGGGCGAGCTCCGCAGCTCCGATGAAGCCGCGGGTCGCGTCGTTCAGGGGCAGATGGAGCGAGATGATATCGCTCTCGGCGAGCAGCTCGTCAAGCGGCGTGTGGACGATGCCCGCCGCGCGCGCTGCCTCGCTCTCGTGCCGGGCGTAGCCGAGCACACGCGCGCCGAACGCGGCGAAGAGCCGCGCGGTCTGGATACCGATGTGCCCCGTACCGATGATGCCGACGGTTTTCCCGGCGATCTCGCGGCCCATGAGGCCGGCGGAGGTGCCGCCCTGGCGCGTGACGGCGTCAGCCGCGACCACCTTGCGGAAGACGTCGATGGCGAGGCCGACTGAGAGCTCGGCGACCGCCACATCGGAGTAGCCGGCGCAGTTGCATACCGCGATGCCCCGCGCGCGGCAGGCATCGAGCGCCACATGGTCGATGCCCGTGAAGGCGACGTCGATCATCTTGAGGTCGCTCGACGCCTCGACGACGGCAGCGGGGTAGGGGTTGTTCGCGATCATGACGATATCCTGCCCGGCGCTCCGACGTGCGAGCTCGTCCGGATCAGTCGTCTTGGTGTCGTGATAGGTGAAGATGTGGCCGGCCTCCTCGATCGGCCGCGCGAGTGCGCGTACCGACTCCTCGGGAATGCCGATGGGCTCGATGAGCGCGATGTTCATGATGCTTCCTTTCCTCCGTTTGCGGCTTGACTATGCTGTATGGCTGCGCGAACGCCCCGCAGGGCGGCTTCATGTCCTACCCGGTATCGCATCCCGCATGCGCCCCGCCGCTTGCGGGCGGGTGAGCGATCCGGGTGGATTCGACCATAAGCCGGGCATGCGTGCGGATGCCCTCGAAAGCGCGCTTCGCGTCCCCGGTCTTGATGGCGTCGAGGATCTCCGCGTGGCAGGCGAACACCCCCATCCTGAGCGCGCCGTCTTCGGGCCGCTGCAATTCGGGATGGCCGATGAAGCCCATGCGGGTGCGGGCGAGACTCGAGATGTAGGCGTCATCGAGCGATTCGAGAAGGGCCTGGTGGAAGCTCCGGTCGAGCGCGAAGTAGCGGGTGAAGTCGCCTGCCGCCGGATCCAGATGCGCTGCGAGCTCGGCATGGAGGCCCTCGAGGCGCCCAATCGCGCGCTCGCCGGCAGGGGTCGCGCGCGAGCGCGCCAGCTCGGCGGCGCAGTACCCTTCGATGGCACAGCTGAAGTGATAGTGATGGAGCAGCTCGTCGGCGGAGGGGACGTGCACGCGGATACCCCGGCTGGGCAGCACCTCGAGCCGGCCCTCGTCGGAGAGCCGCTGGACGGCGTCGCGGATCGGGGTCCGTGACATATCGAGTAGCTCGGCGAGGGAGGAAAGCGATAGGGTCGCGTCGCTGGGGAGCGCTCCCTCATCGAGCAGGTTGCTGAGGCGCTCGTACGCCTCGTCGCGCAGCAGGGTCGTCATGGCGGCCTCGATTCCTCGCCTTACCTCCTCATCTATCATACCGGTATATCGGTATAACGGTCAAGAGAGCACCGACGGGGTCGTTCCTTGCGTGCAGTCGGTGAGAGCGTATACGATAGTGCGCACGCCGCATCGAGGGGACGGGGGGCTTGATGGCGGATCGGATCGATATCAGGGCATCGGGTCAGGACGCTTCGGCGACGCCGGGCAACTTCGTCACGTACGCCCAGACGCAGCTCGATACCTTCGGCGAGCGCCCGTTCTGCGCGGTCGACAGCCTGGTTCTTTCCTGGATCTCGTATTTCCGGCTGCCGGAGGAAGCGGAGGCGGTCCCCGGTCTCATCGGTTGGGAGGGCGCGCCTGCGACCGAGCTCCTGCGCGCGGAATGGTTCGCGGGCATGTTCGGCGACTCCTGGGACCCCCAGGGCAGCCGCGATCTCCTCTTCGCCATCTGCGCGAGTCCGCGTTTTCGCGGCATGCGCGTGGCGGGATATCGCACGAGCTTCAACGAGAAGACCGAGGAGCAGTTCGCCGCCATGACCTTCCGTCTACCCGACGGGTCGTCCTACATCGCCTTCAGGGGGACCGATTCCACCCTCGTAGGGTGGAAGGAGGACTTCAACATGGCGTTCCAGTGCCCGGTCCCCTCGCAGGAGTCCGCTGCGGCGTATCTTGAAGAGGCGGCGCGCGCCTGCCCGGGGCCGCTGTTTTGCGGCGGCCATTCCAAGGGAGGCAACCTTGCGGTCTACGCGGCGATCATGTGCCCGCACGTTCTGCAGGATCGGATCGTGCGCGCGTTCTCCCATGACGGGCCCGGTTTCAACGAGTCGTTTCTGCGCGGCAAGGGGTACGCGCGCATGCGCGACCGCATCGATAAGACGCTGCCGCGCTCATCGGTGTTCGGGATGATCTTCGAGGATCAGGAGGATTATTCCATCGTCGAGGCGAACGGGTTCTCGGTCCTGCAGCACAATCCCTTCTCGTGGGTGGTCGACGGCACCGATTTCCGCCGCATCGAGGAGCTCTCCGCGGGGGCACGGTATCTGGACCGTACGCTTGCCGATTGGATGGCGCGCATCACCCCCGAGGAGCGCGGCCGCGTGATCGATGCGGTCTTCGACATCCTGAATGCGACCGATGCGACCTATTTCGCCGAGATCCGCGATGGATGGCGCGACAGCGTCCCCAAGATGCTCGAGCGCGCCGGTGAGCTCGACCAGGAGGAGCGCGACCTCATCAAGCACGTGCTCGCCGCGCTCGTGCGTGTCTCGACGGTCGGCAAGGTGAGCGATGCCGCCGGTCAGGCGCGTGAGGCGGCGAGCTCTGCGGCGCGAGCCGCGAACGATAAGATGACGGCCGCCATCGAGGCGGCGGCGCGCGCCTTCGCCGAGACCGCCGCGCACCTGCCGGGCGGCGCCGCCTTCGAGGAGGCGACGAGCGCGGTCCAGCGCATCCATATGACGACGCCGGCGACGCCGGCAGGGAAGTGAGCCCATGAAGATCAACCATGCCATCCTGCACGTCCTCGATTTCGAATCGGGCGTGAACGTGTTCTCCGAGCGCGAGCTCGACGCTTCGGGGCGCGCCCAGCGCACCTTCGTCACGCGGCACCTCGCCCGCGCCCGCTCCTCGGCGGACAACCGCCGCGGTTCGTTCGCCGAGAACAGCTCGTTTGCCGCGGCGATCAAGCGCTATTTCTTCGGGGAGCAGGAGTTCATCGACCTCTCGCTCGATGTGGCGGAGTTTCTCGCCGGCGAGCTCGCCCGCGCGGAGAAGCACGAGTCCGCCGACGTGCTCGTCGCCGATTTCGACGACGATGACGATGTTCGGTGGTTCGCCGTCCTCATCCTGCAGAGCCGTATGGCGTTCATGCACGAGGTGGGGCAGGAGGGGGGAGCGCCCAGCTGCGATATCGCCCGCCGCTTCGCGATCCTGCCGAATCCCTCCCAGAAGGTCTCCTCGTTCGCGCTCGTGCGCGCATCCAATCTCGAGGTGTTCTATCAGGATAAGAAGCGCTCGATCGCGGGCGAGGACCGCATGGTCATCCCCGAGGGCCTGCTGCAGTGCACGGAGGGCGTCTCGCCCAAGGAGGTCATCGACACGGTGACACGTGTGGTCGCCCAGGTGGCCGAGGACCACGGCGCGAACGCCACCCAGGCGCTCGCCGCCACCAAGGCGGCGCTCGTCGAGCGCGTGCAGGACGACGAGGAGCTGCCGCCGTGGGATATCGTGGACGAGGCGCTCGAGGATGAGCCGGTGCTGCGCGACGCCGTGAAGCAGGCGCTCGCCGACGAGCGCGTCCCCGAGCGCGTGCCGGTCGAGCGTGCGAGCGTGGAGCGCGCCGCAGTGCGCAACATCAAGATTCGCACCGACACCGGCATCGACATCTCCATCCCCGCCGAGATGGCGCGGAACTCGGATTACGTGAGCTTCGTGAGCGAGCCGAACGGGCTCATCTCCATCGAGCTCAAGAACATCGGGAGCATCGAGAACCGGTAGCGGTACGGAGCGCCCCGGCAAAACCCCTCGGAACGTCCTCGCCGTGTTGCGGCTGCGGATTGTTCCGAGGGGTTTCTGCCGGGGTGCCTGGCGGATGCGCCGGGAGGGGATGGCTTGCCGCTACAGCTGGCGCAGGCCCTCCTCGAGGCCGGTCTTGCTGTCCGTCTTCTCGTCGCGCTGCTTGATGATACGGGCGGGGACGCCGGCGACCACGGTCTCGTCGGGGACGTCCTCGGTCACCACGGCGCCGGCGGCGACCACGGCGCGCGCACCCACGTGCACGCCCTCGAGCACCACGGCGTTCGCGCCGATCATGACGTCGTCCTCGATGATCACCGGCGTGGCGCTCGCGGGTTCGACCACGCCGGCGAGCACGGTGCCCGCGCCGATGTGGCACCGCTTGCCCACGGTGGCGCGGCCGCCGAGCACGGCGCCCATATCGATCATGGTGCCCTCGCCGATCACGGCGCCGATGTTCACGATCGCGCCCATCATGATCACCGCGTTGTCGCCGATCTCCACCCGATCGCGGATGATCGCGCCCGGTTCGATGCGCGCGTTGATCCCCTTGAGGTCCAGAAGCGGAACGGCGGAGTTGCGGCAATCGTTTTCGATCTCGAGATGCTTGATCTTCTTACGGTTGCGCTCGACCACGGGCTCCAGATCGGCCCAGTTGCCGTAGACGATGCGGCAGGTGCGGCCCCCGTAGACGCGTACCGGGTTCGCGGCGCCCTTCGCCCAATCGATGTCGGCGCCGCGCTTCTCGCGGACGGTGAGCTTCACCGGCGTCTTCTTGGGTGCCGTGGCGATGAAGTCGATGATCTCCTGTGCGTTCATGGAATCAACCTTTCGGATCGGATGCTAGTCGAACATGACCTGGTCGAAGGTGTAGAAACCGTTTTCAAGCAGGACGAGCTTACGCGTTGCCGCGATAGCGCCGTTGACGAAGATCTCGCGGCTCTCGGCGCGGTGTGCCAAGGTGACCTCCTCGCTCGGGCCGAAGAAGTGCACCTCGTGCACGCCCGCGACCGTGCCGCCGCGTAGCGAATGCATGCCCACCTCATGGGCGTCGCGCGCCCCGCTCATGCCGCTGCGCCCATACACGGGGGCATAGGCCCCGTCGCCCTCGTCGGCGTGCGCCGTCAGGACCTCGTCGAGGAGCATCTTCGCGGTCCCGGAGGGCGCGTCCGCCTTCTGGTTGTGATGGGTCTCGACGATCTCGACGTCGAAGCCGGGGAGCTCGCGGGTCGCCTGGGCGACGAGATGGCGCAGCGCCGCCACGCCGATCGAGTAGTTGCCCGACCACATCACCGGGGCCACCGCCCCAAGCGCGCGCAGCTCCTCTAGCTGGTCGGGCGAGTAGCCTGTGGTGCCCGAGACCAGGGCCGCGCCCGTGCGGCGCACGTAGGCGAAGACCGCCTCGGCGCAGGCGACGTTGGAGAAGTCGATGATCGCATCGGCTGCGGGTGCGCTTTCGAGCTCGCTCAGATCGAAGCCGATCTGCGTTACCACCTCGAAGACGGGCGCCCCGTTTTCATCCCGTGCCGTCTCGGCGGCGGCGCGGATGAGCGTGCCCATCCGTCCCGCCCCCATGATCGCGAGCTTAAGCAAGAAGACCAGCCCCCTTCATCGCCTCGGTGAGCCGCGTGCGGGCGGCGTCCGCCATGGGGCAGAGCGGCAGGCGGTAGTTGGCCTCGATCATGCCCATCTGGGCGAGCGCCTCCTTCACGGGGATGGGGTTCACCTCGCTGAAGAGCGCCCGTACCAAGGGCAGCCCCGCGATCTGGATCTCGCGGGCGCGCTTCGCATCGCCATCGAGCCAGGCGGCGACCATCTCATGCACGAGCGCGGGTTGCACGTTGGACCACACCGAGATGACGCCCGAGGCACCCAGGCTCATGAGCGGCACCACCATGTCGTCGTTGCCGGAGAACATCTTGAAGTCGGGCCCCAGGCAGTGCGCGATGTCCGCTGCGTACGAGATCGAGCCCGAAGCCTCCTTGATCGCCATCACGTTCTCGTGGACGGCGAGGCGCTCCACGTTGCGCACGCTGATGGAGCAGCCGGTGCGTCCCGGGATGTTGTAGAGGATGCAGGGGATGCCGACTGCGTCGGCGACGGTGGCGAGGTGGCGGTAGATGCCCTCTTCGTTCGCCTTGTTGTAGTACGGCGTGATGATGAGCAGGCCGTCGGCGCCCAGGAGCTCGTAGGAGCGGCTCTTGGCGAGCATCGTGGCCGTGCTGTTCGATCCCGATCCCGCGATCACGGGCACGCGTCCCGCCACGTGCTCCACCACGAACGCGCAGACCGCGTCGTCCTCCTCGTCGGTCATGGTCGAGCTCTCGCCCGTGGTTCCCAGGGTGAGGATCGCGTCCGTGCCGCCCTCGATCTGAAACTCGAGGAGCCGTGCCAGCGCATCGAAATCGACGGAGCCGTCCCGGTCGAACGGGGTCACCAGCGCGGTGATCGATCCTTCTAGGTTGCGGATGTCCATGCTGCCTCCCATCTTCGCGAAAGCCCGTCCGGGTTCCGCTTGTCGCTTGCCCTGTCAGCGCGCGCCGCCATCCGGCGCGCCGTCCGGTTGCCCCGTGCGTCCCATATGCCGATGAGCCGCCTCGATCACGTCGCGCCCCTCAGGCGTCACCCCGACGGTAGTCAGGTAGTCGAGCGGCGTCTCCGCACGGCGGATGAGCCGCCACGACCCGTCCTCGCGCAGGAGCACCTCGGCGGAGCGCAGACGGCCGTTGTAGTTGTAGCCCATCGAGTGGCCGTGGGCGCCCGTGTCGTGGATGACCAGCAGATCTTCCATCTCCACCTCGGGCAGCACCCGGTCTGTGGCGAACTTGTCGTTGTTCTCGCACAGGCCTCCCACGACGTCGTAGACGTGCGTCGCCGGGGCATCCGACTTGTCCGGTCCCCCGGGGCGCCCCATCACCGTGATGTGGTGGTAGGCGCCGTACATGGCCGGGCGCATAAGGTCCGCAGCGCAGGCGTCCACGCCGATATAGTCCTTGTAGATGCGCTTCTCGTGGATGGCACGGGTCACCAGGCAGCCGAAGGGCCCCAGTGCGAACCGGCCCATCTCGGTGGCGATCGCCACGTCCGTCATGCCCGCGGGCACCAGGATCTCCTCGTAGGCGCGGCGGACACCCGCGCCGATGGCATGGATGTCGTTCGCCTCCTGGTCCGGGCGATAGGGGATGCCCACCCCGCCCGAGAGGTTCACGAACGCCACGTGGGCGCCCGTCTCGCGCTGCAGGCGCACCGCGAGCTCGAAGAGGATCCGTGCGAGCGCGGGGTAGTACTCGTTGGTCACGGTGTTGGAGGCCAGGAACGCGTGGATCCCGAAATGCTCGGCGCCCTTCGCCTTAAGCAGGCGGAACGCCTCGAAGAGCTGCTCTTCGGTCATGCCGTATTTCGAGTCGCCGGGGTTGTCCATGATGCCGTTGGCAAGCCTGAAGAGCCCGCCGGGGTTGAATCGGCAGCTCACCACCTTCGGGATGGGGCCTGCGACCTGCTCGAAGAACGGGATATGCGTGATGTCGTCGAAGTTCACGATCGCGCCCAGCTCGCGTGCGAGCCGGAAGTCGGCGGCGGGGGTGTCGTTCGAGGAGAACATGATGCGCTCCCCGCGCACGCCCGTGCCGTCGGCGATCATGAGCTCCACCGCGCTCGAGCAATCGAGGCCGCAGCCCATATCGGCGAGCGTCTTCAAGATGACGGGATTGGGGTTCGCTTTCACGGCGAAATACTCGCGAAACCCGGGGTTCCAGCTGAACGCGTCCTGAATCGCGCGCATGTTGCGCACGATCGCGGCCTCGTCGTAGAGATGGAAGGGGGTGGGGACCTGCTCGACGATCCTCTCGAGCGTATCCTTCGTCACAAACGGCCGCTTCGCGGCGTATGCGGCGCTCGCCGCGGCGGCATCTTGCCCAGACATGCTTGGCTCCTTCTCGAGTAGCGCTCCTGCGGTACGGCAGACAGTCCCGCGGATGTTCTCCGCGGGCCCACCCGGCGCCCGTGCCCGGGCGTCCGAGTTCGGCGGGCGCGCCTCCCCGCGGGGTCAGCGCCTGCCGGCTCGCCCGCGGGCCATCTTGCCCGCTCCTCTATCGAGTCTATCAACCGTACCATGCCCGTGCTCAGCGGGCAAGCGCGCCGCCGTGACGGCTTGCCTTGGTTTCGCGCGCGTTACGCAGGGTGGCCGCACGACCGTGCGCGTATGCTACCCTGTGAGCAGCAGATGTGTGCCCGAGGCGCTCCGCCGGCGCCCGGCTCGCACGCGAGCGGCGAGCGCGCGCCCGTGGGCGCGGCGGAAGGGGAGAGATATGGATGCGGAACTCGATCGGCTCGTGCGCTTTCGGCGCGACCTGCACCGCATGCCGGAGCTTGACGACGACCTTCCCAGGACCATCGCCTACGTGCGCACGGTGCTGGAGGGCCTGCGCTGCACGGTGACCGAGCCCTGTCGCTCGACGCTCTGCGCGTATTTCGACCTGGGGCGCCCCGAGACGGTCGCCATCCGCACCGATATGGACGCCCTGCCCGTGCGCGAGGCGACCGGCGCCCCCTTCGCAAGCGAGCATCCGGGCTGCATGCACGCCTGCGGCCACGACGGTCATATGGCGATGGCGCTCGCGACGGCCGTCTGGGTCGACCGGGTCGTCGCGGGGGAGGAACCCGACGTCCGCCCGGAGGATCTGCCCCGCAACGTCCTTGTCGTGTTCCAGCCCGCCGAGGAGACCACGGGCGGCGCCAAGCGCGTGTGCGAGAGCGGCGTCTTCGAGGCCCATCGCGCGCAGCGCATCTTCGGGTTCCACCTATGGCCCGATCTGCCCGAGGGTGTGATCGCGTCGCGCCCCGGAGCGCTGCTCGCACGCTCCAGCGAGACGACCGCCGTCTTCCACGGCAGGGCGAGCCACATCGCCAAATTCCGCGAGGGACGCGATGCGCTGGGTGCGGCGGCGCGCTTCGTGGTGGGATCCAAATGGCTTTCCAACCGCCTGGCGCAAGACGAGCCCATGACCGTGCGGTTCGGGCATCTGGAGGCGGGGACGGTGCGCAACGCCGTCGCGGCTGAGGCGCGGGCGGAGGGGAGCCTGCGCGTCTTCTCCGACGCGATGTTCGCCCGTGCCCAGGACGAGCTGCGCGCGCTCGCCCGGACGGCAGCTGATGAGGAGGGCGTCTCCTTCGAGCTCCATTTCTCGGAAGGCTACCCTCCCGTGGTGAACGACGCGGGTCTCTTCGAAGCGGTTTCCCGTGCCCTGCCCGAGCTCGCGCCGGTGGACGAGCCCCTGCTCATCGCCGAGGACTTCTCCTTCTACCAGCGCGCGCTGCCCGGGGTCTTTCTGCTTCTGGGCACGGGCACGGGGATCCCGCTCCATGCGGAGAACTTCGATTTCGACGAGCGCGTGCTGCTGACGGGGCTTTCAGCCTATCGTCGTCTGCTCATGATGGTCTGAGCGCCTCGCGCGGTACGGTTCGGTGCTACAGCGCCTCTTCCGGGGCGCCGGCGGAAGTCCGCGTGAGGCCCGAGATGTGGTGCAGCAGGGGTAACCGTCGGTTGAGCACGTTCACGATGCGCCCCACCGTCACGGCCGACACCACGGTGCCCACGCCGACGCCGACGATTCGTCCGCAGAGCACGATGCCGAGCACGACGGCCACCGCCACGAGCGATGTGTCGAACGCGGCCTTGCAGGTGCCGAACGGTTTCTGGGCGACGGCGTTGATCGCGCGCACGATGCCCTCGCCGGGGACGAGAATCACGTTGGGCGCGACTTCGATCGCGACGCCGAGCGCAAGCAGCAGGCATCCCACCGCAAGCGCCGCCGCCTGCGCGGGAAGGGTGTCGATCGGAAGCGGGGCCAAGATCGCGCCGCTGACGTCGATGAGCGAGCTGAAGATGATGTTCACAACCACCTGCAGAAGCTGGATGGGTTTGAAGTCGCGCCGGAGCAGCGCGATCTGCGCCACGATGAAGCTCATGTTGACCACGAAGGTGAGCATGCCGAAGGATGCGCCCGACTTCTCGGCGAGCACGAACGACACGCACGATATGGCACCCACGCCGAGGTTCGAGCGCGCCATGAGGGCGATCGCGAACGAGCTGATCGCCACGCCGACGACGAACCAGAGGTGGCGTTCGGCAAGATGGTTTCCGCTGCCTCGCATCATGCCCGCTCATCCTCCTCGGCGAGGTTCGCGATCACGTGCGACAGGAGTCGCGAGAGCTCCGCGCGCTCGTTCTCCGTCAGTCCCCGTAGCGCGACGGCGTCGACCTCCGCCGAGGTGCGCTCGGCGATACGCGCCCCCCGCGCGCCCTTCTCGGTGAGGAAGACGCCGGTCTCGCGGCGGTCTTTGGAGCTTGCCCGACGCGTGACGAGCCCGTCTGCCTCCATGCGGGAAAGCAGGCCCGTCACGGTCGATTTGTCGAGCGCGCAGCCACGGGCCACGTCCTTTTGCGTGCATCCGTCATGGGTGCTCAGGTATTGCAGGACCTTGGGCTGGCCCGGGGTGAGTCCCTCGCGCCGGTTGCGGCGGGTGATGATGCGGTTCGAATGGCTGAACGCGATCAGAAGCTGCCAATCGATACCGTGCTCCCAGGCATCTTGCATGCGCATCCTCCCTCAATAGTTGGTATCAGAACTGTTTGTATACAAACTAACGATGCCGGACCCGTTTGTCAAGCAATCGCGTTCCGACATAAGGGGAGGGCGCTTTCGGTTCCCGCGACCGGCTCCGTGCACGAAAACGGGCGCGCCTCTTTCGAGACGCGCCCTCTCGGCTGGCGGTTTGTCGGCAAGCGTTAGAGCTTGCGGACGTTCGAGGCCTGCAGCTTACCGTTCTGGCCCGTGGTGACCTCGAACTCGACGGCCTGGCCCTCGTCCAGGGTCTTGTAGCCGTCCATCTGGATCTCGGAGAAGTGAACAAACAGGTCGTCGCCGTCCTCGCGGGAGATGAAGCCATAC
This sequence comes from uncultured Collinsella sp., assembly GCA_949294785.1. Lineage (GTDB taxonomy): Bacteria > Actinomycetota > Coriobacteriia > Coriobacteriales > Coriobacteriaceae > Coprousia. Next base: position 7,670 of record CASFIQ010000221.1, on the reverse strand, counting down.
CCCTTGTCCGGGTTGAACCACTTAACAGTACCAGTTGCCATGACGTGCCTTCCTATCGTGCCATTGCTGGCAATTGCGCGCTCGCGCGCGATAACAGACGCGGCCTCGCCGACTGGCTTTGGCCGCGAGAGGTATCTTACCCCACTGGCGGGATTTGAGTCCGCTCGATTCCAAATTGAACGAATCATTACCGTCTCTTTGCGATAGGGAAAACAACGCACCCTCCGTTCGCCGAGCGCGGGCGTCCGGCACGGCATGCGGGCGTCAGCATGGCGGCGAAGCTTGCCAACGAGGGGTTATACATTACCGTCAGCTAATGAAAAGTCCGAGCTGCTTCTCGATAATCAACCTCAGGTAAACGAGAGCCGGTTGCAAGTCCGGCTCTCTTCGATTGGGAGGAGCGGTCATGGGAGAAATGGGTCAGCGGGCTCCGCGCTCGGTCGCGGCGATCGTCGGCTTGGTGCTGGGGATCATTGCGATCGTCATGTCTTGGATGCCCATCGTGAACAACATCGCGTTCTTCGTCGCCGTCGTCGGCGCCGTCTTCGCGCTCGTCGGGGTCGTGGGGACGGTGCGCGGCAAGCGCGCGGGCAAGGGCCTCGCCATCGCCGCGCTCGCGGTCAATGTCGCCGCGGTCGCGATCGTGCTGGGAACGCAGAGCATGTACGGTGCCGCCATCGATGAGGCGGTGAACGGCCCCGGGGTGGTGTCCACGCAAGAAGGGGAGAGCCCCACGTCCGAAGCTGATGACGATTCGGCTGCCGCGGCGGCGGAGGCCCCGCTTGCCGCGGGCAGCTCCGTCACCCTCGACAACGGTCTTCAGGTAACCGTCGATTCGGTCGAGAAGGGCCTGGCGAATTTTGACGGTGCAACCATGACCGGCATTCATGTCACCTATGTGAACACCGGTCAGGAGGAGGCATCGTACAACTCCTTTGATTGGAAGGGCGCCGATGCCCAGGGAGCCGCTGAGAACCAGGGCTACTACTCCGAAGGTGCCGACGAGCTCTCGTACGGAACCCTTGCTGCCGGTGGCTCGGTTTCGGGTAACATCTACTTCGAGGGCGATATCGTCGAGGCGTGGTACTACGCATCTGCAATCGCCAGCTCGCCGACGGCGACGTGGACGCTTGGATAGCGCGGTTTTGGTGTCGATGGATGACGCGGGGAGCTTTTGGGGAGCGCGAGATGGATGACGTGATGGATTCCGAGACGCCGATGGAACGATCTGGGCGCGCTTCGGGCGAGGCGTTGACCGAGGAGCTGCTGGACGAGCTGCTCTCGGCCCCATCTCCCGCCGCCTTCGCCGAGGAGCACGCCATCGGCCATCGCACGCTTCCCGAGTACCTCAACCAGCTCCTGGACGAGAAGGGCTTGAAGCGCGCCGAGGTGGTGCGCGCCGCCGGCCTGAACGAGACCCACGGCTATCAGATCTTCCGCGGGCAGCGCGGTGCCGCGCGCGACAAGGTGCTGGCGCTCGCCATCGTGATGGGGTGCGACCTGGTCGAGACCAGGCGGCTCTTGCATGCCGCGGGTGTGAACGAGCTCTACTGCAAGGATCGCCGCGATGCGATCATCATCTTCTGCATCGATCGCGGGATGGATCTGCAGCGGATCGACGAGGAGCTCTACCGCCTGGGGGAGCGCACGATCGGCGATTGACCGGCCTGCGGCCAGCATGCCATCGGGAGCAGAATGACACGGTACGCGCCGTCGCGACATGTGGTCGCGGCGGCGCTTCGCAGTGCGCGACGTATGCCGAACCCCCTCGCTTTGCTACCATAGCTTACATGGAAGAAGACCTTCGCCAACAACCCTCATCCGCAGACGAGCTCGACGCCTATCTGGACGCCCTGGCTCGCGACGGTGCCTACGAGACGGTCCGACCGCTGGGGTCGGCGCCGGCCTCGGGCGTCGCGTCGACCGAGCTTGTGCTGTTTCGTGGGCCGGACGGCACGTCGTTGGGGCCGTTCGTGCGCAAGCGCATACCGCTCGAGACGGGTCTGGGGGCTGCGTACGGCGAGCTTTTCGAGCTGCAGCGTTCCGGTGTGCGCTTCGTTCACCTGCCGCGCGTCATCGATCTCTACAAGACGGGCGACGTGCTCGTCGTGGTCTTGGAGTACATTCCCGGCGAGACGCTCGAGGCGCGCGTCGGATCGATCGCGCCGGGTCTTTCGGCGCGTGAGCGCTTCGAGGCCCTTGAGCCGGTCCTTTTCGAGCTCTGCGATGCGGTCGAGGAGCTCCACCGCGCGGCGGACCCGCCGATCGTCCATCGGGATATCAAGCCCGCGAACATCATCGTGGCGCCGGCGGGGCTGTTCCTCATCGATCTCGGGATCGCGCGCCGGGTGCGCGATGGCGCGTCATGCGACACGGCGCGGTTCGGCACGCGCGCCTATGCCCCGCCCGAGCAGTACGGCTTCGGCCAGACCGATGGGCGCAGCGACGTATACGCGCTCGGCATGGTGCTGCTGTTCTGCCTTGCCGGGCGCGAACCGACAGGCAGGGCGGGGTCGGAGACGCTCGCCGCACTCGGGGTCCCCGAACTCGCGACCATCATCGCCCGGGCGACGGCGCTCGACCCCGATGATCGCTTCGGGAGCGCCCGCGAGCTGGCGCACGCGCTCAAGCAGGCGGCGCGCCGGATGCGCGATGAGGCGCCTGCCGAAGAAGGCTGGTCCGTTGGCCCGGACAAGGTCTCGACGGGGCCGACCGGTTCGCCCGCGGGCTCATCCCGAAGCGCCCGCGCGGACAGCGCCGGTACCGCGTCGTCCGTCGATGCCGATCGGAGCGCGATGGGGGAGCGGACCGAGAGCGGTCATGCGGCCGCCGATCCGCAGAACATCCGCACCGGGCGTCTCAACCTGCTCGGTGTCACCAGAAACGCGCTGGTTCTCGTGTTCTGCATTGCGCTCGTACCGAACGCCATCGAGTTCTTCATGAGGCCCGCCGAGGAGAACGTCGGGAAGCCGCTGTGGTACCTCGTATGGATGTCGCTTGGAATCTGCCTGCCGTTCTGCTGGGGTCTGCTGTACCTCGCGATGGATCGCGAAATCCTCGCGCGCTTCGTCCCCGCGATCTCGGGCCGCACGCGCCTCCAGGACGCGCGGGTTCTCGGCCTGTTCATCTTGGCGTCGTTCACGCTGCTGCTGGCGGCGTCGATCGCGTTCGGCGTGTAGGCGCCTACCGCATCGGGTAGGGTTTCGACATAAGAAGGCTTCGACATAAGAAGAAGGTCGCCCGGGCGTTTTCCGAGCGACCTGTAAAAATCAATTGGGACTTTTAGGGACTTTTTCGATTATGCAAGCCTTCTACCTGCGGAAAGGTCGAACGTGTTAGATCATGTTCATCTGCGAGGACACCTTGTTGTACCAATCCTGCCAGGTGGGCGGGCAGTACTTCTGAGCCGCGGCGGGCGTGATGGTGGTGCCGTAGTAGTTGCGCAGGTAGGAGACGTGATAGTTAATCGCCTCGGTCCAGCTGCCGAAGCCCATCCAACCGCCGCCCACGGCGGAGAGGCCCCAAGCGTTGAAGCTGTTCGCGCAGTAGAGGCCCTTCGAGCTCTCGATGCAGGAGATCGCGGGGGACCAACGGGGGTCGGTACCGGTGTTCCAGGCGGCCTCGGCGAAGGTGCGCCCGTAACCGGACAGCGGGGTTCCGGCGAGGTATGCGTCGATGCGGGAGGTCCACTCGTTGATGAACTCGTCATACCCCATGTTCCAGTTCACGCCGCCCGCGGCGACGCCGCCGGAGACGGTCGTGCCGGAGTTGGTCGCATCGGAATAGGGGTTGCCGCCCGAAGTGCCGGTGCCCTCGCCCGCAGCGGACTGCTCGGCGGCGGACTGGGCCTGCAGGGCGGCAAGCTCCGCGGCGGCCTCGGCTTCGGCCTTGGCCTGCGCGGCGGCGCGCGCCTGCTGCGCGGCCTCGAGGGCCTCCTCGGCCTTCTGCTTCTCGGCCTCTGCCTGGACCTTGGCGGAATCAAGCTCGGCCTTCTTCTGCTCCAGCTCCTCCTGTGCGGCGTTCAGGCTCTCGATCGCCTCGTTGTTGGCGGACTGGATCTGGTCCATGTACACGCACGAGGTGATGAACTCGCTCAGGCTCTCGGACTTGAGGACGAGGCTCACGAGCGGGTTGGCGCCCTGGCGGTACTTGTAGGAGTCCCGCATGGCGGCGGCAGCCGCCTCCTGCTGCGCGGGGAGCTCCTCCTCGATCTCGGCGATGCGCGAGGTGTTCTCCTCGATCTGCGCCTCGAGCTCGGCGAGCTTGTCCGAAGCCTCCTGGTACGCGGCGGCGTACTCGTCGACCTGGCTGGCCGCCTCGTTAATCTCGGCCTGGGTCTCGGCGGACACCGCCCAGGCGGTCGAGATGGGGGAGATGACGGGGGTCGCGGCGAAAGCCACCGCGAGCGCGGCGCACGTGATCATACGGGCGGGCCTGCTCGCGATCACCTGGACGATCGTGTGTTGAGATTCACGCATAGCATCCTCGAAACTCGGGTCATCAATTTGCGAGAACGATTATAGTACGCTGCGGGAATTATCTAACACCCACTGCAATCCTTAAGGCTCAAGTTGAAGGTTTAAGATAGGGTGCGACCAGCGGCTTTCATGAATTATTAAGAAGCCGTGGAGTTTCGACCTCAAGTTTAAGGTTACAGTTTGAACCTCGCATCGAGCCTGCCTTCCGGACAGGGTGCCTCTGCGCGCTATACGTGGCGAAGCTGTAGGCGCGCCGCGGCGGCAGACGGCGCGACCATGTTGCCGGTATACTATACATTTCGGTTTACGAGCGATTTGTCCGCGTCGATGCGCCCCGCGCGGGGTGGGGCGCGGTCGGTGAGGAGCGAAGACGTCCATGCAGTTCGTCGAGCGAGAGTTCATCCCCGTCCTTTTGGGCGGCGACATCAACGTATATTCCGTCGCGCGCGCGTTCTATGAGCAGTACCAGGTGAAGACCACGTGCTTCGGCAAGTATCAGACGGGCCCGGCGTTCCGGAGCCTCATGATCGACTACCATCCCGATCCGAAGATCGACACGCCCGAGGTCTTCCTGACCACGGTCAACGCGTTTGCGCGGGAGCATGCCGATAAGAAGATTGTCCTCATGGGCTGTGGCGACGGCTATGTTGCCCTCATCGCGCAGGCTCATGACGCGGGCGAGCTCGCCGAGAACATCATCGCGCCCTACGCGCCCTTCGAGCTCATGGACCAGGCCCAACGCAAGGAGGTCTTCTACGAGCTCTGCGAGAAGCACGGCGTGCCCTATCCGCATACGCTCACCTTCACCCGCGACATGCTGAGCGCCGAGGGCGAGCCGATCGCGGCGCTCGACGCCATCGACTTCCCGTACCCCATGATCTTGAAGCCCTCGGATGGCATCATGTACTGGGAGCACCCCTTCGCCACCCAGAAGAAGGCCTACGAGATCGCCGACCGCGCCGAACTCGAGCAGGTCATCCGCGACATCTACGCCTCGGGTTACACCGACGACCTCATCATCCAGGATCGCGTGCCCGGTAACGACGAGTACATGCGCGTGCTCACGAGCTACTCCGACCGCACGGGCAAGGTGCGCATGATGTGCCTGGGCCACGTGCTCCTGGAGGAGCACGAGCCGCACGCGGTGGGCAACCATGCGGCGATCATCACCGAGGTGAACGACGAGCTCTGCCAGAGCGTCCGGGCGCTGCTCGAGGACCTGCGCTTCACGGGATTCTCCAACTTCGATGTGAAGTACGACGAGCGCGACGGCTCCTTCAAGTTCTTCGACTTCAACACGCGCCAGGGCCGCAGCAACTACTATGTGACGGGCTCCGGCTTCAACGTGGCGAAGTACGTGGTGGAGGAGTACGTATACAACCGCCCCTTCGAGCACGAGATCGAGTTCGCCCGCGAGGAGCACCTGTGGTGCGTGGTGCCGCATGCGGTCATCTACAGGTACGTGAAGGACGAGGCGCTCCGCGACAAGGTGCATGAGCTCATCCGCACCGGGCGCTGGGTGAACCCCATCTTCATGAAGGGGGACTTCACCGTGAACCGGTGGCTGCGCATGGTGCACACCCATCTGCAGCACTTCAAGCTGTATAAGAAGTACTATCACTGATTCCGGGGGAACCGGGCGCGAGGATTCGACGGCGACGTGCCGGATGTCCTTTCGGGGCGGCGGCGCGCCCATGAGGCGAGGGAGGCATATGGAGCGGCTCGGCGTGATCGGCGGCATGGGGCCCGAGGCGACGGCGTACTTCTACGACGAGGTGGTGCGCCATACCCAGGCGGCGAGCGATCAGGAGCACCTCGACATGGTGGTCCTCTCGGTCGCGTCGATGCCCGACCGTACGCGCGCCATCCAGACCGGTGACGACGCGGCGCTTCTCGCCAAGATGGCGCGCTGCACCGCGGAGCTCGAGCATCTCGGCTGCGCGCACATCGCCATCCCATGCAACACCTCGCACTTCTTTTACGAGAAGATCCAGGCCGCGACCCCGGTGCCGATCATCCACATGCCGCGCGAGGCGGCGCGCTACGCCGCGGCGGGCGCCGTGACGGGGGAGCGCGGGTTCGATCCCGCGGCGAGCGCGGGGCTCTTCGACTCGCCGATCTCCCGGATCGGCATCATGGGCACAGACGGGACCGTCTCCTCCGGCGTGTACGCGCGTGCCTGCGAGGCGGTGGGCGTCGAGGCGGTGGTGCCCTCTCCCGAGCGCCAGCGCGATGTGATGGCGCTCATCTACGACGACGTGAAGGCTGGCCGCGACCCGCATCTCTACCGTTTCGAGCGCGCGCTCGAGGAGCTTGTCGAGCGCGGTTGCGACCGCGTGATCCTGGCCTGCACGGAGCTCTCGGTGCTCAAGCGCTATCGCGAGATGCCCCCCTTGGTGCTCGACGCGATGGACGTGCTCGTGCGCGAGTCGATCGTGCGCTCGGGGGCCGTCTTCCGGGCATAGGCGGCGGGCTGGCGGGCGCATCGCCCGCAGCGGATTGCCATCGGGGCGCTACCGGGCCGCCTCGTCATCGCTTCCTGCGGTGCGCGACAACGCGATGTGCTAGCATGGACGCCGTCATTGGTCCCGATGGTGGTACGCAGCCGTACAGCCCGGTGGTACCGGGTTAGGGGAATGGGGTGCGAGTCCCCAGCTATACCAGTAACCGTGACCCGGTGCCCGCCGCAGGGGCCCGGGGAGCCGGATCGCCTCCCATCGACGCACGCGGTGCAAAGGCGCCGTGCAGGACCCTGGAGGAAGGGTTTCCCATGTTCAACGATTTCGATAACACCAACCTGATGCCGGGTGTCGTCCGCCGTGCCTCCTCGCGGGCCCTTCGCGGCCTCGCGGCGGCGGCTCTCGCCGTGAGCCTGGTCGCGACCGCGGCATGCAGCTCCGGCGCGGCCACGGGCAGCGCTACTGCCGAGGACGTCGCCCCGGCGATGACGGTGACCGTCCAGATCGACTCCTCATCGGTCGAGAGCCCCGTTTCCTATGATGTCGAGGTCGGCCTTCCCGAAGACGCCACGGTGCTCGACGCGCTCGAGGTGCTGGCGGGCGAGGAGGGCTTCTCGGTCAACATGACCGATTCCTCGTTCGGCTCCTACGTCTCGGGCATCGACGGGCTTGCGGAGCGCGAGCACGGCGACATGAGCGGCTGGACCTACACGGTGAACGACGAGATGGTGTC
>CASFIQ010000220.1 GCA_949294785.1 uncultured Collinsella sp. | reverse complement strand
TCAACGAGGTCGCCGCCCCGCAGAACCAGCAGGGTGGTGCCTGGTAGTGGAGGCGCTCGAGCCCATCGTGGTGGAGCTCGAGGGGCTGATCGACAACCCCGGTGAGAGCTGCCAGCGCACGGGCACCATCGACATCGCGTCTTACACCGTGGGCGAGAAGACCTTCGAGCTGCCGCACGGCATCTCCTTCGACGCCGTCTTCACCAACGCCGGCGAGGGCATCCTGCTCTCCGGCATGGTGCGCGCCGAGGTGACGGGCATCTGCGACCGCTGCCTGGACCCGGCGAGCTTCGAGGTCTCCAGCGAGCTGCAGGAGTACTACCTCTTCCACGAGCCGGAGCATGCGGATGAGGACGAGGATTACGAGGTCCTGGGCGAGAACCGCTCCATCGACCTCTCCCTTCCCATCATGGACGCCGTGGTGATGGACACGCCCTTCGTCGTGCTGTGCCAGCCGGACTGCAAGGGCCTGTGCCCCGTGTGCGGCGCCAACCTCAACCGCGAGCAGTGCGACTGCGCCGCGCGCGCGGAGGAGGAGCGTGTGATGGGGGAGGACAACCCCTTCGCCGCGCTTAAGAACCTCAAGTTCGACGAGGAGTGATGGGCGAGCATATCTGTTGGCTATTCCGATTCGACTCGCATGGGGGCGCCGGGGGAACCTGGCGCTCTTTTTTAATGAGCTTCTAGGCGAGGAGCGTCGCCGTCGTTTTAATCGGGAGTGACTGATTGTAAAGGATACTTAACACGCAGCATGAGATTTGGCCGACTGTAAGGGCGAGAGAAGTGCGCTAAATCCCTGTTAGTTTGCGCAGAATCCGATATGTTCCCACCCTGTGACGATGCGCGCCTGTGGCGTCAATAACGGGGGAGGGGGTACCTGAAGTGTGCTACCATCGTAAAACGATGGGAGGGGGTACCCATCTGCTGCGAGGCGGTTGCCATTGGCGCGCAGATCGTGCCTCCATGCTGCGGGAATGCTTCGCGGGCGCCGTGCCCGCTTCTTCTTGTTGCATAGGCCCTTCGGGACCGATCCCATCGACATAGCTTGTAGGCAAGCGGTCGCCGCCCGGTGCGCGTCGTTTGGTCCCACAAGGGGATGAATAGGTTGCTGGTCCAGCCTGCGCGTACGCGCGGGTGGGCGAAGCCGTGACGGAAGAAGCGGAGGGGCGCATGCGCACCTACGTTATGCAGGTCGCCACCGGGCGTGAGCTCAAGACCATCGGGCTCATCGAGCGCGTGCTGGGGCAGATGCCGCGGGTGCGGCTCTACGCCCCGCGCTTCATCTACCACAAGAAGTTCCAGGGCGTGTGGCAGGAGGTGGAGGAGCTCCTCACCCCCGGCTACGTGTACCTGGAGGCGAGCTCCGCTGCCATCGACGATATCGTGCGGCGTCTGCGCGCCGTGCCGGCGATGACGAAGGTGCTCACGCAAGACGGCAAGATCATCCCCTTGAGCCAGGACGAGGTCGCCTGGATCGTACGCCTTACGGGTGAGGACCACATGGTGGAACCCTCCATCGGCGTGATCGAGGGCGACCGGGTGAGCATAACCTCCGGCCCCCTGCGGGGCATGGAGAGCCAGATCAAGAAGATCGACCGTCACAAGCGGCTTGCCTACATGGAAGTGAAGTTCCTTGGGCGCACCAAGCTGATCAAGGTTGGCGTGGAGATTGTCAGAAAGAACGATCCCACCCTCGGTTAGCTACGCACGCAAGATATAGAAGAGAGATCAAGCCAGTGCTTCGTGAACCCTGGCTCATATGCTTGGCGTACCTGGCCTGCGCTTTTGTCGTTAGCTACCTTTTGGTGCCGGTCGCAAAGCGATTTGCAACCGCGCATGGTGCTATCGACATGCCGAGCAAACGCCGCATCAATACCAAGCCCATCCCGCGCATGGGTGGCATTGCGATCTTCGGTGGCTTCGCGGTCGCGATGTTGGTGGGCGCTATCGTCATCAAACTCGGATATCTGCCCGGCTTGCTGATCAACCCCGGCACCTTCAACCCGCTAGGTGTTTTGATCGGCGCGGCGGTCATGTTCCTTACCGGGACAATCGACGATGTCAGGCAGATCAGTCCCAAGGCGAAGCTCGCGGGACAGGTTGTTGCGGCGTGCATCGCGGTGACAGCGGGCGTGCGCATCACCGACGTGCTCATCGCTCCCGGGGGAGCGTCTATCGAGCTGGGATTGCTGACCTACCCGATAACCATCTTCTATATCGTCGCGTTCGCGAACGTCTTCAATCTCATCGACGGTCTTGACGGGCTCGCAGCTGGCGTCTGCACCATATCGGCTGCGGCCTTCTGCTTTCTGTCGGTCACCACGAACGCCATGACGGCGGCGACGGCATCGGCGGCACTCATGGGGGCATGCATCGCATTTCTTCGATTCAACTTCAACCCGGCATCGATCTTCATGGGTGATTCCGGATCGCTGACGATCGGCTATCTGCTCGGAGTCATCTCGGCTGTCGGAATGATGCGCACCTCCGCAGTCACCACCCTCGCTGCTCCCATCATCATCGCGGGCATCCCCATCCTCGACACGTTCTCTGCTATCGTCCGCAGGCTTCGCGAGCATAAGCCCATCGATGCGCCCGACACCAACCATATTCACCATGCGCTGCTCAAGAGCGGTTTCAGCCAGCGGCGCGTGGTCCTGTCAATCTGGGCTATTTCGGCAGTACTCGCGTTTTCCGGTATCGCGGTAGCGGACGGCACGTTGTACGTGAAGATCGCGGTCGTCGCGTTCGATCTCTTGGTGGCCGGATTCCTGGTGTGGAAGCTCCAGCTGTTTGGTCCGGTGCTCAGGCACCACATCCTTAGAGGGTCTGCCAGCGACCAGCGCGCGGAATCAGACGAATCTACCGAGGCGGGGGAGCGATGAAGGTCCTCGTAGTGTGCCAGTACTACTGGCCCGAGCATTTCCAGGTCACCGATCAGTGCGAGGAGCTCGTCAAGCGAGGGCACCAGGTGACCGTTCTTACCGGTCTGCCCAACTATCCCGGTGGGAAGATTCTCGATGAATACCGGCACGGCAAGAACCGCGAACAGGAGCGAAACGGTGTCCGTATCATTCGCGTTCCCCTTATCGAGCGCGGGTCTAATCCTATTCAGCTGGGTCTGAACTACCACAGCTTCGCCTGGTCGGCGAGTCGAATGGTGAGTAAGCTCGACGATGACTTCGACGTTGTATTTGTCCCGCAGACCTCGCCGGTGACCATGGTTGAGCCGGCGGTACGGTACAAGCGCAGGCACCACGTGCCGCTCCTCGTCTACTGTCTCGATCTCTGGCCGGAATCCATGAAGGTGGTGCTGGGAAACCGGCTGCCGTCTCTCATCAAGTTCTACGGAGCCATCAGCAAGCGTCTGTACGGCGCTGCAGATCTGATTGCCGTCCAGTCGCCCGCCTTCCCCGAGTACCTTGTAGGGGAACACGGCTTGCAGGTTGAAAAGGTCGTGCTGCTGCCGCAGTTTGCGGATTCCGAATACCTCGCTCATGAACTTACAGAGCATCATGAGGGATTCAACTTCCTCGTTATGGGCAATATGGGCCGCGCCCAGGATATCCCGGTGATTCTCGATGCCGTTGAGCGTATGCGCGCGAAGACCGACTTCAAGGTTCATTTCGTCGGCAGCGGATCGTGCTTCAACGAGACACAAGAATATGTGAACCGCAGCGGGCTCGACGACCGCATCATCCTTCATGGTGCGAGGCCCTATGAGGAGATGGAATCCTTCTATCGGATGGCGGATGCCTGCATCCTCGCGCTCAACGGCGATTCCTGGGTAGGGACTACCGTCCCATCACGCCTGCAGGGATACATGGCCGCCGGCAAACCGGTTGTCGCCGCGGTGCGCGGTGGGGCGGCGACGGTCATCGAGAAGGCTGACTGCGGCCTGGTGGCACCGGCAGGCGATAGCGCGACGTTAGCGAAGCTTATGGATCGCGTTTTGGAAGACAGGTCTGTTTTGGACGGTAAGGGCGAGAACGGGCGGAGTTACTTCATACGGCATTTCTCCAAGGAGACGCATATGGATGCGTTGGAGCAGATGCTCGAGAATCTATGCAAGGGAGCAAGGTAATGACCGCATCCAAGGCGTTTGAAGGCAAGACGCTGATGATCACCGGCGGCACGGGAAGCTTCGGCAACACCGTGCTGAAGCATTTCCTGGAGTCCGAGATCGGGGAGATCCGCATCTTCTCGCGCGACGAGAAGAAGCAGGACGACATGCGACACAAGCTTCAGGAGCGCTACCCGGAAGCGGCGGGGAAGGTCCGCTTCTTCATTGGAGATGTGCGCGAGGAGCGCAGCGTTCGCGATGCCATGCGCGGGGTGGACTTCGTGTTCCACGCGGCGGCGCTCAAGCAGGTGCCCTCCTGCGAGTTCTTCCCCATGGAGGCCGTGCGCACGAACGTGATTGGCACGGACAACGTGCTGCACGCCGCCATCGACGCCGGGGTTGAGCGCGTGGTGTGCCTCTCCACGGACAAGGCCGCCTACCCCATCAACGCGATGGGGAAGTCAAAGGCCATGATGGAGTCGATCATCTACGCCAACGCCCGGAACGGCGCCGGCCGCACCACCATCTGCTGCACCCGCTACGGCAACGTCATGTGCTCGCGCGGCTCGGTGATTCCGCTGTTCATCGACCAGATCAAGTCGGGCAATCCCATCACCATCACCGATCCCAACATGACCCGCTTTCTCATGAACCTCGACGAAGCAGTGGATCTGGTCATGTTCGCCTTCCAGCACGCCAATCCAGGCGACCTGTTCATCCAGAAGGCGGACGCATCCACCATTGGAGATCTGGCGAAGGCTGTGCAGAAGCTGTTTGGCGACACGGGTACCAATATCATTGGTACCCGTCATGGAGAGAAACTTTACGAGACCCTCATGACCCGCGAGGAGCGCCTGCGCAGCGAAGACATGGGCAACTACTACCGCGTGGCGGCGGACAACCGCGACCTGAACTACGACAAGTACGTGGTCAAGGGGCAGGTGCATACCATGGCGGACGAGAGCTACACCAGCCACAATACCAACCGCCTGGATGTGGAGGGCACGGTGAAGAAGATTCTCACTACGGATTACGTCAAGGAAGCGCTGGCGAACTGGGAGGCAAGCAAGGCATGAACATCCTTGTCACGGGCGCGAAGGGCATGGTGGGCACGACCCTGGTGAATAACCTCAGGAATA
>CASFIQ010000219.1 GCA_949294785.1 uncultured Collinsella sp. | reverse complement strand
GCCGTAAGGGCACGTCAATAACCAGGGCTTTTGTCGGCGTATCCCCGTCCTATATCGGGCGAACCGTGAAGGGGACGCACAATAAGCCCCGAGTTGCACATCTTCTCTATCGGGTGCCCTTTTCGCGGGTTTTCGGCTTTCTTGGAAACGCTCTCTGTCTGCGGATACGCATCCCGATCGCCGTTGCGCATCCCGATTGCCGATGCACATTCCGATCGACTCCGCATGAACCCAGCGAAGGCCGCAGGGATAGGATGTTGGAAAAAAAAAGGGGGCAAAACGGTGCCAAATTCAGGATATGCCCGATAGGACCGTCGGTCTGCTTACGATAACAGCTGGTAGACGGCTCGGCGTGTTCTCGGCTAACGACGACGAGCGCTATCTGGCACCGTTTTGCCCCTCTATTGAAACTGACATCCTATATGGCGAACGTTGTCGCCCCGGGCGTGTCGCCGGAAGGGTTGCCATCAGGAGGGCCGCCGGAAGGGCTGTCGCCAGGAGGGTTGCTGGAAGAGCTATTGTCAGGAGGGCGGTAGGGAGGAGGATTGTCAGGGGAGGGAAAAGAAAAACCCGCGTGAAGCGGGTTGGGAAATCAGATGGTGGACCGTCAGGGATTCGAACCCTGGACCTTGGGATTAAGAGTCCCCTGCTCTAGCCAGCTGAGCTAACGGTCCATATGTAAGAACACTGTGGGGTGGGTACAGGGACTCGAACCCTGGACCTCCGGGACCACAACCCGGCGCTCTAGCCAACTGGGCTACACCCACCGTGTGTCCTGCGCCAAAGCGCTTGTCTATTATTGCAGTCCGTCATCGCGGATGCAAGGGGTAATTTTTGACGATTTTGAGGTGCAGGCGAATGCACACGAGTCGCGAATCATATCGAGCGCGGCTGATTGACGGTTGCCGAGGCGTTATCGCGTCATGTTCGGTGAAGTGCGGTCGGAGAGCGTCCCCGTGGCAGCATCTACGCGATAGTGCGAACCCAGGCTCTCCGTACGGACAAGCATCGCCTCGAGCATCGTGTGCGCGAGGGCAAGCTGGCCGAGAAGCCGCGCGGAACGGGCGCGGGCTGCATCGGTAGCGGGGGAGGGGTCCGACCAGCTGTCATGAGCGCTATGGCTCGCCGGGTGGACAGAGCGCTCGATAAGGTCGCTCACATCCCGCAGGGCGGCTTCAAGCCCCTCTGCGCTCCTCAGAACCATCGCGTGCGCGCCCATCGCGTTTCTGAGCCTTCTCGTCGCCTCAAGTACGGTGACACGGTCGGTCGGCTCTCCCATATGTCGGTCGAGTCTGATGCGAGCCCGTTCGAGGATTCGGTCGTCTTCTACTGCGCAAGGAGATTGGAATGATCCCTGGGCGTATCGTGCGGCAGCCGACCCCGCCCTCCTGCCGAACACCAGGCAGTTGGCGCTCGAGAGACCGCCCACCCGGTCCGCACCGTGCATGCCGCCCGTGGCCTCGCCGCAGGCGAAGAGCCCGGGGAGGCTCGTGGCGCCGTTCGCATCGATGGCGATGCCGCCGTTCGATGCATGGGCGTAATGCGCGATCCTGAGCTCCCGGTCGGGGCCGATACCGTGCTCGAGCTCGAGCCATCGGCAGAAGTCCCGCACGAGCTCCGGCACGCCTTCTTGGGGGAAGCGGTAGGACAGGGCAAGTCCTTCGGACCCCGCCGCAGCGATGGCGAGGTCGACCGCGCGCGAGGGCAGCCGCGAGGTGAACGGGCCGTATGCTGCGCGCATCTCGAGAAGGTCGCGCGGCAGGGCGGGTATGGTCACCGCGAACCGGAAGGACTTCTCGTTGAAGACGATGCCGCGCTTGGGGGAGACAAGACCGGGCATCAGCTGGATGAACTCGAGATTCACCGTCCGGCAACCGTGGGAGACGGCGATGCCGGTAGCAGATGAGAGCACGTCGCCGGCGGTCAGGCGAAGCGGGTAGACCCCCGCTGCGCCGCCCGTGGCGATGACGAGTGCGCGGCAGGGGATGGCGCGCAGGCGCCCGCTCGCATGATCGAAGAGGACGCCGCCCGTGACCGGGCGAATGTCCCGGCCCGCGCTGCTTCTAAGCATGTCGCCGGACAGGTCCCACGGCGTTCCGTCGCTTCCGCGCAGCAAGTCGACGAGCTCGAGCCGCCTCTCAAACCGAACACCGAGGCGTGCGAGCTCGCGGGAGAGCGCCGTGCCCACCGGCTCGCGCTCAAGTCCCCTCCAAATGCGGTTCTTGTGATCGAAGCAGGGGATGTAGGCAGCCTCGCGCGCCGTCGCGGCGCCCGTGGGGCACTTGAGGCGCACGCCAAGCGACTCGATCCATGCCATCGCGGGTGCGATCCCCTCGACGAGCGCCTGCACGAGCTCCGGGTCGGCGACGCCCCCGCCGACATGGCAGATGGTCCGCGCAAGGTCTCGGGCGTCCGCCGCGTCCTCGGGACCGATCAGCCCCAGCCCCCAGGTCCCGGGATAGAAGCTCGATCCGGAAAGGCCGTCTCCCGCGCCAACGATCATGGTCCGGGCGCCGGCGCGCGCCGCCTCGATCGCGCAGGCGGCTCCGGCGAGCCCCGCGCCGACCACGAGGACGTCCAGCACGTCAGGTCGATGGGCGGCTGCATCCATGTCGATCCTCGCCTCCCCGCCGTCACCGGATCACCGTATGTCGCGCTGCAAACACGGCGGGCATCCTGTCCCAGGACGCTCCGTAGGGCACGCGCGATATCCCCACCAACCTTACCGGAAATCCGTCCCCTGTGAAGCCGTCCAAGAAGGGGTAGAGCCTCGGCATGAAAACCATGACATGAAAACGAGGCATGAAAACCGAGACATGAAAAACGGCGCCGCCACCCGAAGGCGACGGCGCCGTATGGCGCGCAGATGCGTGCGCTATGGTGCGCTATGCGCGGCGAACGGTCCTAGCCGTTGATCGCGGCGTTGATCGCGACGGCGCAGGCGACGGTCGCACCGACCATGGGGTTGTTGCCCATGCCGATGAGGCCCATCATGTCCACGTGCGCAGGCACCGAGGAGGAGCCGGCGAACTGGGCGCTGGAGTGCATGCGGCCCATGGTGTCGGTCATG
>CASFIQ010000218.1 GCA_949294785.1 uncultured Collinsella sp. | reverse complement strand
CGCACGAGCTACGTTCGCTACCGCTTCCGCCGCGGCGATGCCGCCGTCCTCGCGCTCATCGCCGCGGCCGCGCTGCTGGTGGGCGCGCTCGCCGCGCGGGCGACGGCAGGCTATGACTTCTACCCGGTGCTCGCGGCACCGTCCCCCTGGTGGGGATATGCGCCCTTCGCCCTGTGGATGGCGCTGCCCGCGCTGCTCGACGTGCGCGAGCGGAGGCGGTTCGCATGAGTGCGGCCGCCCTCGAATTCAAAGACGTCACCTTCTCCTATCCCGGCGGCGCCCCCGTGCTCGACCGCGTCTGCTGGCAGGTGCCCGCCGGCGCGTTCGCCCTGCTGGTGGGGGATACCGGGTCGGGCAAGTCGACGCTGCTCTCCCTTGCCAAGCCCGAGGTGGCCCGTGTGGGGGACCTGCGTGGCGAGGTCCTGGTCGCGGGCGAGGACGTGCGCGCCCTGCCCGCCGCCCGCTCGGCGGCCGAGGTGGGGTACGTGTTCCAGAGCCCCGAGAACCAGATCGTGTGCGACACCGTGTGGCACGAGCTCGCCTTCGGCCTCGAGAACCTGGGCACCCCGGTCGACGAGATGCGCCGTCGCATCGCCGAGACGAGCTATTTCTTCGGTATCGACGAATGGGCCCGTGCGGAGACCTCGACGCTCTCGGGAGGGCGCAAGCAGCTCGTCGCGCTCGCCTCGGTGCTCGCCATGCGCCCGTCGCTGCTGCTGCTGGACGAGCCCACCGCGCAGCTTGACCCTATCGCCGAGCGGAGCTTCCTGCATGCGCTCTTCCGGGTGAACCGCGAGCTCGGCTGCACCGTGGTGGTGGCGACCCATGCCCCGCGCGCGATGCTGGACTACGCGACCTGCGCCTATCGCATCGAGGGCGGGGGCGTGAGCGAGGTGGCGGACCTGCGCGAGCTCGCCGACCGCCCCCCGCTCGGGCTTCCGGAGGGAGGGGCGGTGCGCACCGGTGGCCGCGGCCGCGCGGCAGCGGTCAGGGTTGACGGTGCGTGGTTCCGCTACGACCGGGACGACCCCTGGGTGCTGCGCGGCCTCGACCTCGCCGTGGGGCGGGGCTCGGTGATGGCGCTCGTGGGTGGCAACGGTTGCGGCAAGTCGACGCTGCTCTCCGTCATGGCGCGCACGTGCCGGTTGCACCGCGGCCGCGTACGCGGCGAGGTCGCGCGCCAGGCGCTGCTGCCGCAGGACCCGCGGGCGCTCTTGGTGGCAGATCGGGTGGAAGACGAGCTCATGGAGTGGTCGCGCCCGGCGGGCTACGGTAGCGCCGCGGTCGCGGACATGCTGGAGCGGCTGGGGATCTCCGCGCTCGCCGGGTGCCACCCGCTCGACCTCTCGGGCGGCCAGCAGCAGCTCGTCGCGCTCGCCAAGGTCGCCCTCGCCGCGCCGGATCTCCTGCTTCTCGACGAGCCCACCAAGGGGCTCGATCTGGCCAGCCGCCGCCGCGCCGCGCGCCTCGTCCGCGAGCTGCGCGACCGCGGCTGCGCCGTCGTCATGGCGACCCATGACCTCGACTTCGCCGAGCAGGTTGCCGACATCGTGACCATGCTGTTCGACGGCGAGGTGGCATCGTCCGCGCCGACCAGGGAGTTCTTCGAGGGAAATGTCTACTACCGGCCCTGACACCACGCGGATCGTCCGTGTGCTGCGCGCCCTCGAGGTGCCGCTCATCGCCGCCGTGCCCGTTGCCATGGTCGGCGCGGTCGCGCTCGGGCTGCGCTCGCCCGCGCCCCTGCTCATGGGGGTCGCGCTCACCGCGCTCGCCGTCTTCTTCGCAGGGTTCGAGGCGTCGCGCCCGGCGCTTCGCCAGATCATGCCCACGGTCGTGCTCGCCGCCCTCGGCGCGGCCGGGCGGATCCTGTTCGCGCCCGTTCCGGACTTCAAACCGGTTTCGGCGATCGCGGTCATCGCCGGCGCCGCGCTGGGGCCGCGCTCCGGCTTCATGGTCGGATCCCTTGCGGCGCTCAGTAGCAACTTCTTCTTCGGTCAGGGGATGTGGACGCCCTGGCAGATGTACGCTTGGGGCCTCGTCGGGTACCTGGGCGGTATCGCGGGGCGCGCCGGCGTTCTGGCGCGGGCCGATGGCCGCCCGCGCCGGGCCGCGCTTATCGTCATGGGGTTCGCATCCGCTGCCGTCTACGCGGCGGTGATCAACGCCTACGACATCATCGGCTTCGTCCAGCCGCTCACCTTCGCCGGCATCGCCGCGCGCCTCGCCGCCGCGGCGCCCTTCGATATCATGCACGGGCTCGCCACCGCGGTCTTCCTCGTCGCGCTCTTCGGCCCGTGGACGCGCCGGATCGGCCATGTGGTGAGGCGCTACGGCTTGTGACGGTTCTCGCCGCGCCCGGATCACCGCGACGTGTTTTTTTGACCGATTGGCGCGCGAGCCCCTCCGCGATGCCCGCGAGCCTTACCATAGGGCGTGGCCTGTAAACCTTTAATCCGGTCCCGCGAGACCGGGAAGGAGCAAGTATGGCGATGCATGACCATGCGAGCCGGGCGGCTCGCAGCGCGGCGCCGAGCGAGTTGGCGCAGCGGATGCTTTCCCAGACAACCAAGCGCGGCGCGGCTCCCGGGATCCTCATGTTGGAGGACGGGAGCATTTTTTATGGCCGTGCATGCGGCGCGGCGGGAACCGCGGTGGGCGAGGTGTGCTTCAACACGTCGCTCGAGGGCTATTTCGAGGTCCTGACCGATCCCTCGTATGCCGGTCAGATCGTGACCATGACCTACCCGCAGATCGGCAACTACGGTATCGACCGCGAGGACACGCAGGCTGCGCTCGGCGAGCCCGGCGCGGGCGCCTCGCCGCGCCCGGCGGTGCGCGGCATGGTGGTGCACGACATGTGCTACACGCCGTCCAACTGGCGCTCGACGGTGAGCGTGCCCGATTACCTGGCCGAGCAGGAGATCGTCGCCATCGAGGGCGTCGACACGCGCGCGCTCGTGCGCCACCTGCGCGATGCCGGTGCGCAGAAGGGCATCATATCCACCGAGATCTTCGATACCGACGAGCTCGAGCGGCAGCTCGCCGCGGCGCCCGATCTGGTGGGCACTAACCTCGTCGCGACGGTGAGCCGCGCCGACGAGCGCTCCTATACCGCCGCCGACCTGCCGGCATCGCACCGCTTCGCCTCCGCCGACGCGCCGTCCGCGCGCCATGCGGTGGTCGCCTACGACTGCGGGATCAAGCGCGGCATCCTCGAGGGTTTCGTGCGCGCGGGATGCGATGTCACGCTCGTGCCCTGGAACACCCCTGCCGAGCGGGTGCTCGAGCTGAACCCCGACGGCGTCTTCCTCTCCAACGGCCCCGGCGACCCCGACGCCGTTAAGGAGACCTACACCCAGGTGCAGCAGCTCATCGGCAAGCTGCCGATCTTCGGCATCTGCCTGGGCCACCAGATGATCAGCCTCGCGTGCGGGGCCGATATGGAGAAGCTCAAGTTCGGGCATCGCGGCGGCAACCAGCCGGTCATGAACCTCATCACCCACCGCGTGGAGATCACCGCGCAGAACCATGGCTTCGGTCTCGTCTTCCCCTCGCTGGGAGGCCTCGTGCCCGAGCTCTCAGGCGGTGTGGCGGAGCATCCCTGCGGCCCGGACGGCACCCCTGCCACGGCCGATCTGCGCTTCTGGGTGGAGCGCGGGGTCGCGCCGGTCGTCTCGAACGAGCACTTCGGCCGCATCCGCCTCACCCACGTGAACCTGAACGACGGCACCGCCGAGGGCATCCAGCTTCTCGACCAGCCGTGCTTCTCGGTCCAGTACCATCCCGAGGCGTCGCCCGGCCCCACCGACGCGCACTACCTGTTCACGGCGTTCGCCCGCCTTATGGACGGCGACGCCGACTACCTCGATATCGACATCTCGAAAGACCGCCTCGCGGGGTGGAAGTTCGCAGAGGAGGAGATGTAGCCCATGCCCAAGCGGACTGACATCAAGCGCATCCTGGTGATCGGCTCGGGTCCCATCGTGATCGGCCAGGCCTGCGAGTTCGACTATTCCGGCGCCCAGGCCTGCAAGGTCTTGAAGGAGGACGGCTACGAGGTCGTGCTCGTGAACTCCAACCCGGCGACGATCATGACCGACCCCGGTCTTGCCGACCGCACCTATGTGGAGCCCGTGACGCCCGAATTCATCGAGCGGGTCATCGTGCGCGAGCGCCCCGATGCCCTGCTGCCCACGCTCGGCGGCCAGACCGGGCTCAACGCCGCGGTCGAGCTCGCCAAGACCGGGGTTCTCGATAAGTACGG
>CASFIQ010000217.1 GCA_949294785.1 uncultured Collinsella sp. | reverse complement strand
GCCCAGGCGCTCGGCAAGCTCTTCCTGCGTGATCCCACCCGCGCCTGCCGCCGCCACGGCATCGCGCACCGCGGCGGTGGGCGCGACCTCGTAGACCAGCCGCACCGGGGCAAGGCCCTCCGCGCCGTCGAGCGCCATGGTGGCCGACCCGTCCGCCGCCTCCACCACGCTCATCTTAAGGGCGGGTACGGCGTCGGCGGGCAGCGACGCCCGCACGGTCTGGCTCCCGGTTTCGAGGTCGCACTCCACCGTCACGTAGAAATCGTAGAGCGCCACATCGCCGCCCGTGTAGGGGTTGGGGAGGTTCCCGATGTAGAAGTAGGTCTCCTGGATCGCGGTCGCCCCGCGCCCGCGCGCCTGTCGGATCCTCTCAGCCGCTGCGGGGTCATCGGAGGTGCCCTGGGCGACGGCGACCTCCGCGCTGGTGGCGAAGGTGTACGGGGCGCTGCCGTCGGCGACCATCTTGCCGGCGGCGTCGACGTACCACGATGCACGGTTGGAGAACGCCCCGTCGCCGCCCGCCGCGATCTGCCCGTCCTGATAGGCCCGGTAGAAGAGGTCGTAGGCGGCATATCCCAGATCGAAGCGCGCGTTCACGCTCCGTACCAGGTAATCGAACTCATGCGCGGCGTCCTGGTCCTGGGGGTCCTCCAGGCTCATGACCACCGCCTTGGCGGCGAGCGCGCCGTCGAGCATGGTCGAACCGTAGCGCAGGCCGCGCACCCGCTCGATGCGGAATCCCGCCGCGAGCGGGTCGGTCGCCTCGATGCGGCTGCCGCCTGCAAGCTGGGTGGCGGCGTTCACGGGCGAGAGGTAGGTCACGTCCAGCATGTCGTCGGTCGCCCGGGCGAGCGCCCAGCCGACCGCCGAGGCGCTCCGGGCGGGGTAGTAGGCGCGCGCGACGCTCAGGCTTCCCGGCGCCTCCTCGTCGATCGCGCCCGCGACCACGGGGAAGGAGACCTGCTCTGCGACGAGGCCCTTGGCGCTCGACCCCACGAGCGATAGCTCGACCGCGCCCGCGCCCGCCCGCTCGGCCTCGGCGTAGGCCGCGGCGGCCTCGCGCACGTTGCCGGCGATGTCGACGGTCTCGCCGCCGACCGTGGCGGGCAGCGCCATGGATGCCTGGCCGGCGGCGGTCTCCAACAGGAAGGCGGACGTGTCGGCGGCATCGATGCCCGTGGTGTAGACGGCGAGGCCCTGCCCGCCCGCGGCATACGCGGCGTCCACGCGCTCCTTCTCCAGGCGGAGCGTGGCGAGCGTGGCGAAGATCGCGTCCGACCCGTAGCCGTTCTCGCGGCTGCCGGGCAACGGTCCCAGGAAGGTGCCCGCCGCGCCCGCGCCCCAGGCGGGCGGTTCGGCGATCTGGGTGCTCGCCATGGGCGGGGTCTCGACCGTGGCGATTACGAGTTCGGGAGCGCGTCCGGCGGCATCCGCCGCCCCGGCGTCCGCAAGCGCCGTCCCCGCCAGGTGCACGGCGCGCTGCAGGTATGATCCGGAGCCGAGCGCCACGTCGCTCGTCGCCGCGCCCGCCTCGGCCGCTGCGGTGAGCGTACCGGTCACGCGGATGGTCCGGGACGCCGCATCGTAGGCGAGGTAGGCCCCGTCCGCATCCGGCTTGTAGGTGCCGAGTGGCATGGCGACGGTCGCCTCGGCGGAGTAGAGGACCACGCCCACGCGCGGGCTCGTCGCACCGCCCTGGGCGAGCACGCGCCCGATGGCGTCGTTGAGGCCGGAGACCAGGTAGTCCGCCTGGGGCCTGCCGGCATAGGCCATGGTGCCTAGCATGCTGTTCGCGCTCGCGACGAAGACCACGTCGTGGCTGACGTCGCTCTCCCGGCGGACGGATGCGGCCGATGCGATGGCCGAGAGGCTCACCATGAAGTCGTTCTCGGCGTCGTCGAGGGCGAGGTCGCCCATGTCCGCCTCCGCGAGCGCGGCGTCGTCGGCATAGACCGACTTGTCCACCCAGATGCGCCCCGCCCGCGCGGTCGACCACGTGTCGCCCTCCGGATCGATGCCCAGCACGTCCCGCCAGGTGCGGGAGGTGTCCGCGTCGGCGACCTTCTTGACGCCGGTGATGGTGGTGTCCGCGCTGCCGGTGTCCGCCGCGCCTGCGCCGTCCCCGTTGGCGGATGCGGCGGCAGCGGGGGAGTCCGCCCATGCCCGGTGCGCGGGCGCGATGGCGGCGAGCGAG
>CASFIQ010000216.1 GCA_949294785.1 uncultured Collinsella sp. | reverse complement strand
TTTGCCCCCCGCAGGGCCCGCCGCGCCTTTCGGCGCCGCCTTCGCCGCCTTCGAGCCCTTCTGCGGCACGGGCTTCCCCGGTGCGGAGGTTGTCTTGAGCAGGGATGCCTTCCCCGCCGCGACGGACGCCCCCTTGCGGGCGGCGGGCACGGCGGTGGGGACGGCGGAACGGGCCGCGCGCGGCTTCGACGCGGTCAGCTTTGATTTCAGCGAGACGCCGCCCAGGCCCGGGCGCTGCTTCGGCGCGCCACCGGTCGCTCCGGCGCGGGCTGGGGCCTTCTTCCCCGACACCTTGGCTGCGCCCGCCGCAGCGGTCCGCTTGCCGGCGGATTTGGACGGGAAGCTTCGCGAGACGGGTTGGGAGGCGCCGGATGCGCGGCGGAAGGTGGGCTTCGAGGGCCTAGAAGCCGAGGAACTTGACCTCTGGTTGGAGCTCGATGCCATACGCCTCCTTGACCTTCCTGTGCACGTGGGCGATCACGCTCGCGACGTCGGCCGATGTGGCCGTACCGGTGTTCACGATAAAGTTAGCGTGAATGGGAGAGACTTCGGCGCCGCCGACCGAAAAACCCTTCAATCCACAGTCCTCGATCATCTTTCCCACACTTCGATCGGGTGGGTTGCGGAAGACCGAGCCGCATGTAGCGCTGCCGATCGGCTGGGTGCGGCGGCGGCGCGAGAGGCGGCGCTCCATGTCCTGACGGATATCGGCCTTGATGCCGGGGGCGAGCCTGAGCGTCACCTCGAGGATGATCTCGTTGCGCGGCAGCGAGCAGGTGCGGTACCCCCAGAAGACGTCGTCGTGGGCGTAGTGGCGCAGGCCCTCGCCCGGTTTGAAGGTGACGACGTCGGTCACGAGCGATCCGATCCACTCGTCGCGGCTGCCCGCATTCATGGAGACGGCCCCTCCCACGGTGCCGGGGATGCCGACCGCGAACTCCAGACCGGCGAGCTCGCGGCTGAGCGCCTCGTTGACCACGCGCGCCAGGATCGAGCCGGCGCCCACGGTGAGAGTCGCACCGTCCTCGCCCACCACGGTCCGCGAGAACTCGCGCCCGAGCGTGATCACCGCCCCGTCGTAGCCGTCATCGGAGACAAGGAGGTTCGACCCCTTGCCGATGACCACCCAGGGTACCTGCTCGTCCTCGAGCACGCGGATGGCGCGCCTGAGGGCGTGGTAGCTGTGGCAGGTGAGAAAGAGCGCACAGCGCCCGCCGATGCGGTAGCTCGTGTGGCGGGCGAGTCGCTCGCCCTCGATGCAATCGGTGTCCGCCGCACCGGAGAGCGACATGACGGCGTTGAAGAGCCCCATCGCCTAGGCGTCCTGGTCGCGCAGGTACTCGATGAGCTCGGGACCGATCGTGGTGACGTCGCCCGCGCCCATGGTGATCACCAGGTCGCCGGGATCTGCCGCCGCGGCCACCGTCTCGCACAGCTTCGAGCGGTCGGAGACGTAGACGACCTCCTTGCCCGGATGGCGGCGGCGCACCGTGTCGGCGAGCATCTTGGAGGTGACGCCGGGGATGGGCATCTCGCCGGCGGAGAACACGTCGATGAGGAAGAGGCGGTCGGCCTCGGCGAAGGCATCGGCGAAATCGTCGACGAACGCCTTCAGGCGGGAATAGCGGTGCGGCTGGAAGATCACGTTCACGTGGGCGAAATCGAGCCCCGCCGCGGCGCCGAGCGTCGCCTTGATCTCGGTGGGATGGTGCCCGTAGTCGTCCACCACCACGATGCCCTTCTCCTCGCCCACGTAGGTGAAGCGACGGCGGACGCCCTGGAAGGTGGAGAGCGCGCGGGCGGCCTCGGCCACATCGAGCCCGAGCACCTGCGCCACGGCGAGCGCGGCGGTCGCGTTGGCCATGTTGTGGCGGCCCGGGTTGCTGCGGATGGTCACCGGATAGCTGGACCCGTCCGCAAAGCGCACGGTGAAGGCGCTCTCGATCGAACGGGGGCGCGTCTCGGGGACGCACACCGCGTCGAGCCCCTCGGTGAAGCCGTAGGTGACGACGCGGCGCCCGCTCTCGTGCGCGAGCTCCACAAGGCGCGGACTGTCGCCGCAGACGATGACCGTGCCCGCATCGCCCACGAGGCCCATGAACTTCACGAAGGTCCGCTCGATCTCGGCGAGCGAGCCGTAGTGGTCCATGTGGTCGGCCTCGACGTTCGTGACCACGACGACATCGGGGTCGAGGTAGAGGAAGGAGCTGTCGGACTCGTCCGCCTCGGCGACGAAGTACTCCCCCGTGCCGTTCTTGCCGTTGGTGTCGTAGCCCTCCACGATCCCGCCGATGAGGAAGCTCGGCGCCAGGCCCATGCGGTCGAGCATGGTCGCCGTCATGGACGAGGTCGTGGTCTTGCCGTGCGTGCCGGCGATGGCGACGGTGGTGTAGCCGTGGCCGAGCGCCGAGAGCATCTTGGCGCGGGGCCACACGGGGATGCCGAGCTCGCGCGCGCGGGCGAGCTCGGGGTTGGTCTCGGGGATGGCGGTGGAGACCACCACGACGTCGGGCGCGACCATATCGATGGTCTCGGCCCGGTGCCCGATGTGGATGTCCACGCCCGCACGGGTGAGCTGGCGGATATAGCGCGAGGTCTTGAGGTCGGAGCCCGATACGGCATAGCCGCGCTCGTGCAACACAAGCGCGATGCCGCTCATGCCCGCGCCGCCGATGCCGATGAAATGGGCGCGCTTGAACTCGGGTGCGGTGGCGTGGTCGAAGGTGTCAGTCATGCGGGAAGCGTCTCCTATGCCGGGGGTCCTGGCGGATCCGGAAGATGTCAGTGCACAGGCTACTTTACCGCATTCCGCGCCCGAACGCTCCGATGGAGCCCGATAGGGCCCTATCAGCGGGCAATCTCCTCAAGCG
>CASFIQ010000215.1 GCA_949294785.1 uncultured Collinsella sp. | reverse complement strand
CGGCCGGCTGGGGTGGCTTTGCGCCTCGCTGTCGCATCGCCGTGCGGCTTGGCACCGTGCCCGCGCGCCCTGTCCGTGCGGCCGGGCATGCCCCCGCGGCGGGGGCGCTTCTTATCGGGACGCGGCCGGTGGGGCATGCGGGCTCCTCGTTTCCGTTGGGTGTGCGGGCGCTCGCCGGTGGGCGCCCGGCGGCGGCTCGGGCGGCGGGCATTCGATGGTGGCTCGGGCGGCGGGCTTGCGCGCCGCACTTACGTGGTGAGCTTAAGTATAGGCGAGCCCCGCCGGGGCGCCTCCGTCGGCTTTGGGTATGATACGAAAAGCCGCTGCCGAGAGCCGTGCGGCACGCGCCGGCGGCGCCGACCGCGCCGGCCGATGCGCCCGCGGCGGGAAGGAGCATCCATGACCTGCACCATCGCGACCGATGTGCACACCCACACCCTCTTCTCGCGCCACGCCTACTCGACCATCGCCGAGAACGTCGCGGCGGCGCGCGAGCGCGGGCTCGAGCTCCTGGGCTCGACCGACCACTTCAGCGCCATGCTCTTCCCCGAGCAGCACATCCGCAACTTCCAGTTCTTCATCAACGTGGACTCCTGGCCCCGCATCTGGGACGGCGTCATGGTTCTGCGCGGGCTGGAGGCCGATATCGTCTCGCTCGACGGCGCGCTCTTCGGGCAGGACATCGCCTGCCCCGAGAGCATCGTGGAGCGCGCCTACCGTCGCGAGCTGCCGCTGTTCGACCGCGTGGCCGCCAACGTGGACTACGCCATCGCGAGCGTCCACAACGGCGAGTTCGCCGAGGACGCCCCGCTCGAGCAGACCACGGCCATGTACGTGGGTGCGCTCGAGAACCCGCACGTGCTCATCTTGGGCCACACGGGCCGCTCGGGCATCCCCTACGATCTGGACGAGGTGCTCGCCTGCGCGCGGGAGCGCCATAAGCTGATCGAAATCAACAGCCACAGCCTCGAGCGCAAGGGACGCCATCGCGCCGCCTGCCGCCGGATCGCCGAGCGCTGCGCCGAGCTGGGGGTGGGCATTGCCGTCTCGAGCGATGCGCACATCGCCACCAACATAGGCCGCCTTGGCGCCGCGATCGACATGCTGGATGAGATCCACTTCCCGCCCGAGCTCATCGCCAACCGCAGCCGCGCCTCCTTCACCGAGGCTCTCGCCGCCGCCGGCATGATCGACCTGCGCGCCGAGTCCCTCGAGCCCGCTGCACCCGAAGCGCCCGCCGCATGACGAGCCCGCCGCCCATCCGCCCCGAATCAGCCCCAGCGCCCCCCGATCAAGGAGTGAACCGATGCCCGCACGCACCTTCGATGAAGACCTCGACCGCGCCGTCGCCTTCCACGGGCACCTGTGCGCCGGCCAGGTCATCGGCACCCGCATGGCGCGCCTCGCGCTCGCCTACTTC
This sequence comes from uncultured Collinsella sp., assembly GCA_949294785.1. Lineage (GTDB taxonomy): Bacteria > Actinomycetota > Coriobacteriia > Coriobacteriales > Coriobacteriaceae > Coprousia. Next base: position 10,650 of record CASFIQ010000215.1, on the reverse strand, counting down.
CATATCGACGATGCCGATACCTATCGCGACCTGGTCGCCTTCGTGGAATGCGACCGCTGCCTCGCGGACGCCGTGACCGTGGTGGCGAACTGCCATATCGGTCGGCGCCGGCTCAAGTGGTACGACTACGGCATCATGTCGGCCACGTTCTACGACATGCGCACCGAGCGCGCCATCCGCATCTCGCAGCAGCCTGATGCGCCGCACTGCCCGCACGATGCGGACCCGCGCGCGTTCTTCGCCGACGTGCCCGACCGCGACCTCTTCCTGGTGCACGAGGTTACCCTGCCGAACCTCGAGCCGTGGGACCTTCCCTCCGGTTCGCGCAAGACGGTCGTCTGCGAGCGGTGCGGCGAGCGCGTGCACGACGGTCGCGCCATCGAGCGCAACGGCCATGTCTACTGCCGGCGCTGCGGGGGCGAGCGCGTCTACTACGTGGAGGGCGTGCGGCTCTCGCCGGAAGAGGTCGAGCGCGGCGTGTAGCCCGCCGCCGCGAAAATGTGGGCGCCCCGTGGGGTTCGTCCGATATCCGCTGCTGCGCGGTGCGCTTTCCCTGCCGCTTTCACGCCGTCCGCCCACTCGCCGGTGCCGCACGGCGCCGCTTCGCCTATCATGGTGCTATCGCTATGTCGCGCCCGCGGGGTCGGGCGCCTGTGTCGGGCCCCGACGGGGCGCATCGGTCGCGTTGCGAGGGGAGGGGAGCGATGGCTCAGGAACAGAGCGCGATGCAGCCGTGGAACCGCGGACGCGCCGTCGTGCCCGAGTCCCGCGTGCGTGCGCTCGATGCGTATTGGCGCTGCGCGAACTACCTCTCCGTCGGCCAGATCTACCTGCGGGCGAACCCGCTGCTGCGCCGACCGCTCTCCTTCGACGACGTCAAGCGCCGACCCGTGGGCCATTGGGGCACCATCCCCGGTCTCAACTTCCTCTTCGCGCACCTGAACCGCCTCATCGCCGACCACGCCCAGCCCGCGCTCGTGGTGATCGGTCCCGGACACGGCGGCTCGGCGGGCGCGGTCAGCGCGCTCGTGGACGGCACCTATGCCGAGCGCTACCCGCACATCACCGATGACGAGGCGGGGCTCGCCGAGTTCATGCGCGCCTACTCCGCTCCGCACGGCATGCCCTCCAACTGCACGCCCATGCTCCCCGGCTCCATCCACACCGGTGGCGAGCTGGGCTACACCCTCTCGCATGCCTTCGGAGCGGCGTTCGACAACCCCGACCAGCTGATCGTCCCCATCGTGGGCGACGGCGAGGCGGAGGAGGGCGCCATCGCGGCGGCCTGGTCGCTCTCGGGGATCATGAACCCGGCGACCGACGGCGTGGTGCTGCCGATCGTGCACCTGAACGGCTACAAGATCACCACCCCGTCGCTGCTCTCCGCCATGTCCGACGAGGACCGCGAGGCCTATTTCCGCAGCCTGGGCTACGACCCCGTGACCTTCACCGTGGGGTTCGATAACGAGGACCCGCGCTCGTTCCACGCGCGCTTCGCCGCTCTTCTGGAGGACGTCTTCGACCGCATCTGCCAGATCAAACAGACCGCTGATGCGGATCTCGGCGGCGTGCCGACCGAGGGGCGCCCCGCCGCCGCCTGGCCGCTCATCATCTTCAAGTCCCCCAAGGGCTGGACCACGCCCGACGCGCCGGACGGCACCCCCTTCGAGGACACTGCCGCCATCCACGAGGTCCCGCTGCGCATCGGCTCCTCGACCGAGCGCCTGGCCTGGCTGGAGCGCTGGCTTCGGAGCTACCGCCCGCAGGAGCTCTTCGATGCCGCGGGCGCCATCGCGCCGGAGGTCCGCTCCATCGTCCCCGCGGGCCTCGCCCGCCTGGGCGCGAATCCCATCGCCGACGGGGGCCGCGCCCGCACGCCGCTCGCCCTGCCCGACCCGGCAGACTACGCGCTGCTCATCAGCGGCCGCACCCGCGGCGAGCGCAAGGTGGGGCTCGCCGGCATGTGCGGCTCCTACACGCGCGAAGTCATGCGCGTGAACCCGGACACCTTCCGCCTGTTCAGCCCCGACGAGCTCTCCAGCAACCGCATGGACGCCTCGCTCGAGGTCACCGGCAAGCAGTGGAACGCCGGCGGCGCCTTCGAGGACGAGGAGCTCGACCTCGTGCCCTCCGGCAAGGTGGTCGAGGTCCTCTCCGAGCACGCCTGCGAGGGCATGCTCGAGGGGTACGTGCTCACCGGCCGCCACGGCATCTGGGCCACCTACGAGGCGTTCGCCCAGGTGGCCGGCTCCATGGTGGCGCAGCATTGCAAGTGGCTGCAGGAGAGCCGGCGCTATGCGTGCTGGCGCGCCCCCATCTCCAGCCTGAACATCCTGCTCACCAGCCATGTCTGGCGGCAGGACCACAACGGCTTCACCCATCAGGACCCCGGTTTCGCCGATCTCATCCTGAACAAGGCGTCATCGCCCGAGCACATCGTCCACCTCTACTACCCGGCGGACGCCAACATGATGCTCGCCGTCATGCGGCGCGCCTACGCGTCGACCTCCTGCGTGAACGCCATCATCGCGGGCAAGCAGGAGTCGCCGGTCTACCTGGCGCTGGCCGAGGCGGAGGCGGAGCTCGGGCAGGGCGCTGCCCGTTGGGACTGGGCGTCGAGCCCGGACGTGGCGGCGGGCGTCGCGCGGCCCGATATCGTGGTCGCCTCGTGCGGCGACGTGGTCACGGTCGAGGCGCTCGCGGCGGCGCGCATACTCGAGGACGCCGGGGTGCGGGTGAGCTTCGTCAACGTGGTCGACCTGCTGCGTCTGGGCGACCCCGCCGCGGACGACCAGGCGCTCTCGCCCCGGGCGTTCGAGGAGCTCTTCCCGCGCGGCGTGCCGGTGCTCTTCTGCTTCCACGGCTACGAGGGCCAGCTGCTGCGCGTGATCGCCCGCCGGCCCGGGGTGGAGCGCTTCTGCATCCACGGCTTCCGGGACCAGGGGGCCACCACCACGCCGTTCGGCATGCTCTACGAGAACGAGATGGATCGCTTCGCGCTCGCCGCGGACGGCTTTGCGCTGGTGGACGCCATCTCGGTCGGCGCCAGCGAAAGTTCCGTCGCCGTATCCTCCGAAGCTCCCGCAGACGCCGAAGCTGCCGTTTCCGCCATCTCGGTCGGCGCCGGGTCGCCCTGCTGCGACCATGGGGCCCAGATCGCCCGCGCCCGTGCCCGCCGCGACGAGTTTATGGCCTACACCTGCGAGAACGGTATCGACCATCCCGACCTCGGCCTTATGTAGCATCGCACGCCCCGAAGCCGCCCATTGCCGGACTTCCGCTGTTCCTTTCCCGCCGAACGCGCCGCGCCCCGACTGATTGGGTAGCATGTTCACCATGCGACACCGCTCCTTGCGATTCCGGCCCGATTGTTTATCGGTGCCGCCTGCCCGCTCGGTGCTCGCATCCGATTACCGGCGTTCGAAAGGCACGGCTGTGCTGGAACTCAAAGGCATCACCAAGGACTATCCCTCCGGCGACTCGGTCGTCCACGCGCTCAAGGGCATCTCGGTCACCTTCCGCGACCGCGAGTTCGTGAGCATCCTGGGCCAGTCGGGCTGCGGCAAGACCACGCTCCTGAACATCATCGGCGGCCTTGACCAGTACACCCGCGGCGATCTGGTGATCAACGGGCGCTCGACCAAGAGCTACCTGGACCGCGACTGGGACACCTACCGCAACCACTCGGTCGGCTTCGTCTTTCAAAGCTACAACCTGATCCCGCACCAGACCGTCGCCGCCAACGTGGAGATGGCGCTTCTGCTCTCGGGCGTGGGTCCCGTCGAGCGCCGCCGCCGCGCGGAGGAGGCGCTCGCGCGCGTTGGCCTAGCCGAGCATCTCAAGAAGAAACCCAACCAGCTTTCCGGTGGCCAGATGCAGCGCGTCGCCATCGCCCGCGCCATCGTCAACGACCCCGAGATCATTCTGGCCGACGAGCCCACAGGCGCGCTCGACACCGAGACCTCCGTCGAGGTGATGGAGATCTTGAAGGAGCTCTCGCGCGACCGCTTGGTCATCATGGTCACGCACAACCCCGAGCTCGCGGAGCGCTATTCGGACCGCATCATCCGCATCTCCGACGGCCTGGTCACGGACGACTCCGATCCCGTGCGCGACGCCGCCGATCTTCTCACGCCCGAGCAGGTCCAGGCCCATGCCGTCGCGGACGCGCGCAAGGGCAAGCGGCAGATGAGCTTCCGATCGGCGCTCGCGCTCTCCGCCACCAACCTGCTCACCAAGAAGGGCCGCACGTTCCTCACGGCGTTCGCCGGGTCCATCGGCATCATAGGCATCGCGCTGATCCTGTCGCTCTCCGACGGCGCGCAGAACTACATCGCCGAGACCGAGCAGTCCACCATGGGCAGCTATCCACTCACCGTCCAGGAGACGAGCGTCGACATGGCGAGCATGATGGGTTCGCTCATGGGCAGCGCCGCCGCGAGCGCCGAGCAGACGGTCGAGGAGGGTTCGGTCGCCTCGAAGGACCTGGTGACCGACATGGTGACCGGGGTGGCCGACGGCGCCAACGAGAACGACATGCGCGCCATCAAGGAGTGGCTCGAGGGCGACCCGGGCGATATCGACCGGATCACCACCGCGATCGAGTACACCTACGACGTGCCCCTGAACATCTACGCGTCGGACACCTCGGACGGGCCCGTGCAGGTGAACCCCGCCACGGTCATGGATGCGCTGGGCTTCTCGATCGGCGAGACCCAGGGCGAGATGCTCACGTCCATGGGGTCGTCCTACGACGTGTTCACCGAGCTTCTGCCCAACCGTGACACCTGGGAGCGCGACTACGACGTGCTGGCCGGGCGCATGCCCGAGAGCTGGGACGAGGTCGTGCTCTACGTGGACGAGGACGGGCGCATCTCCGATTACACGCTTTACGCGCTGGGGCTTCTGGATCAGAGCGACCTGCGCGGCATGATGGCCGACGTGATCGCCGGGCGCGAGGTTGAGGCCCAGGACGGCACCTCCTACACCTACGACGAGCTCATGGGGCTCATCTTCAAGCTGGTGCCCGAGGCTTCCAAGTTCGCCGAGCAGGCGGACGGCACCTGGGCGGATATGAGCGATGACGACGCGTACCTGACCGGTGTGATCGACGGTGCCGAGGAGCTCCGCGTGGTGGGTATCGTGGCGCCGGCCGAGGGCAACGACGAGACCAACTGGGGGACGCTGCTCTACACCCCCGAGCTCGTGGAGCACGTGATCGAGCTCGGCGACGCGAGCGCGGCGGTGGCGGCCCAGGAGGCCGATCCCACGGTCGACATCTTCACGGGGCTGCCGTTCGAGGAGGGGTCCGTGGGCCTCACCATGGACGCCATCGAGCTCATGATCGGCCAGATGCCGGGCGAGCAGGGCGCCGAGCTCCAGTCCTACGTGGACGGCCTGCGCGCCGAGGGCCTCTCCGACGACGAGATCGCCGAGGCGTTCTCCGAGCAGCTGGCGAGCCAGACCGATAACGCCACCTACGAGGGTAACCTGGAGCTCCTGGGCAAGGGCGACCTTTCGAGCCCGTCGACCATCAGCATCTACCCGGTCGACTTCGAGGCAAAGGAGCAGGTGGACCAGCTGATCGACGACTACAACGCGCAGGTGCGCGCCGACGGCGAGGGCACCGAGATTCAGTACACCGATATCGTGGGCATGCTCATGTCCAGCGTGACCGACATCGTGAACGCCATCACCTACATCCTGATCGCGTTCGTGGCGATCTCGCTGGTGGTGAGCTCGATCATGATCGGCATCATCACCTATATCAGCGTGCTCGAGCGCACGAAGGAGATCGGCATCCTGCGCGCCATCGGCGCGAGCAAGCGCGACGTCAGTCGGATCTTCACGGCGGAGACCTTCATCATCGGCCTCGTATCGGGCGTGCTGGGCATCGGCGTGACGGTGGCGCTCGACATCCCGGTCAACATAATCATCTACGCGGTCGCCGGGGTGGAGAACCTCGCCGCGGTGCCCGCCGGTGCCGGTGCGGTGCTCGTGCTGATCTCGGTGGCGCTTGCGGTCGTGGCGGGGCTCGCCCCCAGCCGTATGGCCGCCAAGAAGGACCCGGTCACGGCGCTGCGCACGGAATAGGTTCTGCTGTGTTCAGCCGGATATCAGACTTAAAAATGATATTATTACAGCATAGTAATGCATATGATTAAGGAAGAACCATGCCTCTTTGTGTTCCCATCAAGGATATGCGTGATACCGCGAAGTTCTCCGCCCTGGTTGAGTCGTCACCCGAACCGATCACGGTGACGAAGAACGGTTACAGCCAGTTTGTGGTCATGCGCAACGATGATTATGACGCCTTGATGCAAAGCGAGGCGAAGGCTCGGCTACTTGCCCGCGTGGCCCTTGCCGAGCGTGAACGCGCCCAAGGAACGATGTCGGATGCGTTCGAATCGCTCGACCGAATTGCGGCAAAACATGGGCTCTAAGTATCGAATCAAGATTCTTCCCTCTGCTGAGGAGGAGCTCGACGGCATCATTACCTATCTTGAGACGTTTGGGGAGCAGGCTGCGCGGAACTTTATGGGGCGATACCGCGAACAGCTTGAGCTATTGGCCAGCGGAGTTATTGATTACGGCCTGTCTCATCTTCCAGAATTATCGAACCTGGGTTATCACGCCTGCTCGGTAAATCGATACGTGCTGCTGTATTACCGTGAAGGTGATTGCGTTGTCATAGCGCATATCTTCCACCAGCGGCAGGATTACGCACATCTGATCTAGGACATCATCGGCAAGGGCGCCGACGGTATGGACGCCGCCGATTAAAGCAGCCGCCTGGCGAACAGGTCGTCGCGCTTCCTGCAACGAAGGGTATTCTCGCTCTGCAGGGAAAAGGGTGCGGACGGTCACCTTGGCTGTCAGCGCGGCCGCGACAGGGATGAGTATGGCGCTATCGGGACGGCGAGATATGGATGCGGCGTCACGGCGCAACGCCTCTCCGGCGGCGCGTCGCACCGGCGGCCCGTCACCGCGCCGCGAAACCTCTCCGACGGCCCGTCGCGCCGTTCGTATCGCGCATCATCCGTCGGAAGCGGCGGAGTCACGTCAGTCCGCATCACCTCGGCCCGCCCGGCGTCGCCGGACGCGTCCGCGTTCGCATGTGCGCACGGTGCGCCGAGCGCGTCTTTCCGTGCGCGGTTTCGCGTCCATCGTCCTCGCGCTCGTCGCGGTCGCCGCCGTCGCGGCGCTCGCGTTCTGGGGCATCCCCCGCATCCTCGCCCCGCGAGGCCAGGGAGCCGACTCCACCGCCGCGGTCACGCCGGCGACCTCTGCCGTCGCCGGCTTTGCCTCGACCGCGGCCGCTCGCGCCGACCTTCCCGAGACGGTCGTGCTCGACCTGGGCGACACGGCGACGGGTGCGGGGCGCGCCACGTTCTCCGCCGTGGGGGACAACCTCGCCAACCAGAACCTGCTCGAGCTCGCGGATGCCGCCGCGGGCGCTGTGGGCGACGGCCGGTACGACTTCACGGGGTTCTACGCCCGTGTGGCCGAGCATATCGGCTCATACGATATCGCGCTCATCAACCAGGAGACCACGCTCGGCGGCACGGAGGCCTTCGGTTTCAACGGTTACCCCAGCTACAACACGCCCGATTCCATGGCGGACGCGGTCGCCGCCGCGGGGTGGAACGTGGTCAACACCAACACCAACCACACCTATGACACCTGGGTGGCGAGCATCGAGCACGCCCAGGGGGTGTGGGCGGCCAAGTCCGACCAGCTCATCACCATCGGCAGCTATGCCGACGCCGACGACCGCGCCCGTGTGCGCATGGTGGCTTGCAACGGCCTGCGCATCGCCTTCCTCTCCTACAGCTACGGGCAGAACGGCTACACCCAGGCGGACCTGCCCAACGACTGCTATGCCGCGCCCTACGATGCCGAGCGCATGCGCGCCGAGGTCGCCGCGGCCCGCCGCGTGGCCGATGCCGTGGTGGTCTACATGCATTGGGGGACGGAGTATCAGAACGACCCCGACGCCACGCAGCTCGCGCAGGCGCAGGAGCTCGCCGATGCGGGGGTCGACCTCGTGGTGGGCAGCCATGCGCACGTGATCCAGCCCATGCGGTGGTTCGACGGCGCGGACGGCGGGCGCACGCTCGTGGTCTTCGGGTTGGGGGATTTCTGGAGCGGGTACTTCGATTCGCCCGACTGCATCCTTTCGGGTATGTTCACCTGCACGTTCGTGCACGCGGGCGAGGATTCCGCCGCGGATGCGGGCCCGCTGTCGGGCGTGGTCTCGTGGTGGAGCGATCTGACGGGATGGCTCGCCGGCCTCTTCGGGGGAGGGGAGGACGGTCAGGGTGCGTCGTTCGGCGCCGCCGCCGAGGGCGGCGTCTCCGCCGCGGCTGACGGTGCCGCCGGCGAAAGCGGTGCCCCCGCCGGTGCCGCGGAAGGGTCACCCGACGGCGCGACCGGCTCCGCAGGTGACGGCACGGCTGGCGTCTCAGACGACGCTTCCGCCCCAAGCGCCTCTGTGGGCAGCGTTCCCGCGCGCCGTGTCGAGATCGTCGACATCGCCTGGCACCCCGTGATCGAGCATTGGGAAAACGGCACCGACCAGGTATTCCTGCTCAGTGATTACACCGCCGAGCAGGCGCGTGCCAACGAGCTCCTCGTCGGTATCGATGACCCATACACGTGGATTCAGGAAACCACGCGCCGCGTCATCGGCGACGAATTCCAGGTCGTGATGTAGCGCGCACGGCATGCAAGCCGCTTGCACGACTCGCACATGTGGCACATGTGGTGCGCGTGCCGCGTGCGGCGTGCGGTGCATGCGGTCAGCCGGTGCGGTGCATGCGGTCAGCCCGTGCGGCGTGCCGTAAGCTCGCGCGGCGTGCGGCGTACGCGGCAAGCCAATGCGGCGTGCGGTAAGCCCATACGGCGCGCGGTAGGCCCGTGCGGCGTGTGCAGCAAGTTCTTGTATCGACCAACGGAACGACATGCCATCAATCAAAGTATGTAAATATGAATATATTTATAAAAATATGCAATTATATAAAATAATGAACAACCCATCGAAGGTTCACGTCTGCGACGCTGGTCAATTTTGCACGGTCTGGAGAAGTTTCCGACGATACGAGGTCACTTTCGGACGGCTCTGGATCTCGAGGCATCGAGATCACGGTGTTTCGCATTTTCCGATCGTCCGTTATCTGGGATTTTGCTGAGGGTATTCGAAGTTTTTCGTTACAGCGTTCTCAGGACGGCGGAATTGTGCGCGAAAGGGGGCGTGCATACGAAGCCAGCCATCCAGAAGTTACAAAATCGTCCAAGGCGTCCAAGGCGTCCAAGGAGCAGGCTGAGCGCAAAGAGAGAGGCGCGATACATCGGTGAACACGTGCGAGGGATGGGGGCGGGGGAGGAGCGCAGGGGCGCCCCGTATCGCGGTTGTGCTGTGGTCGCATCACGCCCGCACCGCACTCGCATCACGCCCACGCCGCCGTCCGATGCCCGTCCACGCCCGAAGCCCTGCCGCCCACCAAAATGACAACGCGTCAGCGTGCCGGGACGGGTTAACTAGATATATCGCACTATCGGCTGGCGCCGCGTTCCGGCGCCCGATCATGAGGAGGACATCATGGGACGTAAAGCTGAGGAAGCGCTCGAGATCGATTTCGAGGAGTTCTTGGGCTATCTGCGCTCCAAGACCCGTGCGTTCATGGATGTCGACGACAACCAGTACTACATCACCCACACTGATGGATATTGGCGTGTGCAGGACTGCACCAAGCTCAACGACAAGGGCCGCTTCACCGACTGCTCCGAGCTCGTTCCCACCATGTCCGAGCTCATCGAGCTGCCGTTCCGTGACGGCAAGAGCATCCACGACCTGTTCCCGGTCGCGAAGATCTACGAGTCCGACCAGGAGGGCTGGGAGCTTTAGCGCATCTGCCGGCGCATCTTCCAACGCGACTGCCTGACGCAGGGCAGCCGTCTTGCGGCAGACAACAGGGATAAAGGCGCGCTTCGCCAGCGCGCGCCTTTGCCGCCGGCGTCGTCATGGGTGCCGGCGGCATTTTATCGGGATAATAGAGGGGTTATAAATAATAGAGGGGCAAAACGGTGCCAGAATCGCGTTTCGGTGTTTATCCAAGGTCTTCGTAGTGGGGAAGCCGCTGATAAAGACAGTGGGCCATATACTGGCTACATGCCCATCTTCGAATGTGACACCGTTTTGCTCTTCTAATTTTATTCACCCTCTGGGCACAGGAGGACGGTGGAGCGGAGGGGTGGAGCGTGTTGGGGTGCGTCGGGAGGGGATGCTGAAGACCGCCAAGTTTCTGCCAAGGTTCGGCGGCGCGGCAACGCGGCGGGTTGAAGCTCGCTTGAAGCTCGCGGAACGCCCTGCACCCCGTTGACAGTAATCCGAAATCAGACTATTCTGAGCAAAGCAGACCCTAGAATCTGGGTGAAGACAGCTCAAGGCGGCGCCGGGACCATGATCGGCGCCGCCTCCTTCTTGGACGGGAGGCGCGCCGCATGGCAGAGCGAAGTCTGGATACGGCCGATCGCAGCTTGGAGAACATAACGGAATGCGCGCCGGGCGCCGCGCGCAACCTGCATGCGGCCCCGCAGGGCGCCGCGCGCAGCTCGCAGCCGACCTCACAGCCGGTCCCGCAGGCGGCA
>CASFIQ010000214.1 GCA_949294785.1 uncultured Collinsella sp. | reverse complement strand
TCGAGCTCGAAGCCGATCTTCTTGCCGGCGGGGTCCTTGTGCCCCTCGGTCAGGACCTCGACAAGCGCGTCGAGGTTCTCGGTGAACGCCCCTCCGAACGAGGGGATCGCATCATGCGGCGTGCGGGTCACGGTGAGCCTCGCTTTCCAGATCGGGTCGGCGCCGCGTCGGACGCCGTCTGGGACCTATGGTACCCAATCCCGCCCGGCGGATGCGCGCTCGCATAGCCGACCCGTGCGGCCGGGCTTGCGCGGGCGCCGTCTGATGGGGGTGCCCATGGAGGTTCTACCGCGCAGCGATGCGTCCTTGGGCTGCGCGGAGGGGTATCGTACAATAGGGTCGTCTGGATACAGCGTCTGCGCAGAACGCCCGGCGCCGCTCACGGCGGGCCGGGTCGCCCGGGGCGCTCGACCGCATCGGATACGAGGAGAGCCATGGCGGATACGCACAAGCACGCCGCGCCTGCACCCCAGGTTGACGCTGCGCCCGCGGGCGGCGACGATCGCAAGGGCGCGCGCCGCGGCGCCAGCTTCATCGGGTGGGTGCTCGTGGCATACATCGCCTACCTGGTGGCGACCGGTCAGGTCGCCCAGTTCATGGCCGCCATGTCGAGCGTGCAGGTGCCGTGGCTCCTCGTCGCCTGCCTGTGCAAGCTGCTCTACCTCATCTTCGGCATCGCCGCCTACGCCATCGCCGTCTGGCTCGACCCGGATAGCCCCGTCGGCATCCGCGACCTCATCTCGGTCGAGGCGAGCGGCATCTTCTTCGGTAACCTCACGCCTATGATGATGGGGTCGACCCCCGCGCAGATCTACCGTCTCACCAAGGCCGGCCAGAACGTGGGTGAGGCGGGCGCCACGCAGTTCACCCGCTTCATCGTCTACCAGTTCGGCCTGGTCGCCTGGGGAGCGATCCTGCTTGCGGCCCGTATGCCGTTCTTCCTCGAGCGCTTCGGCGGCACCGCTCAGGCGTTCGTCGTGCTGTGCGCCTTCAGCTTCGGCGGGCACGTGTGCATCCTGCTCGGCATCTTCGCGATCGCCCTGCTGCCCCGCGGTGTCATCCGCGTGGCGAACTGGGTGTTCAACGTGCTCTCGCGCGTGGGCGTCGCCCGCGACAAGGTCGAGGGCTGGCGCGCGTTCGTGGACGGCGAGGTCTACGCCTTCTCCGACAAGTTCAAGCATGCGGCGGGGCACTTCTCATCCATGGCGGTCACCGTGGTGATCACGATGCTCCAGCTGGGCTTCTTCTACCTGGTCCCCTATTTCCTTATGCTCTCCTTCGGTCATCATGACGTTGACTTCTTCTCCGTCATGGCCGCGTCCGCCTTCGTGCAGCTGCTCTCCTCCGCGGTTCCGCTGCCCGGTGGCACGGGCGGCGCCGAGGGCGGGTTCGCCTTGTTCCTGGGCCCCTTCTACGGCAGCGCCGCGACCGCGGGCTACCTGCTGTGGCGTCTGATCACCTTCATCGCGCCCACGATTCTGGCGGCACCGCTGCTGGGCCTCAAGAGCCCGCAGCACGCGAGCATCCACGCGCGCTGGGACCGCTTCATGGGCCATTTCTCCAAGACCCATGCCGCCCGTGCGGCGG
>CASFIQ010000213.1 GCA_949294785.1 uncultured Collinsella sp. | reverse complement strand
CCGCGCATCACCTACACCAAGGAAGAGGGGTGATTCTCATGGCAGACGCAACCGTCGCGACCAAGGTCGCCGCGAACTCACCGCAGGAACCCGAGAACGCCCCCAAGACCGCCGAGAAGACCGAGTCCCTGTGGAAGGACGTCTGGTACTCGCTGCGTCAGAACGTGCCGGCCATGGTGAGCCTCGTCATCATCGTGCTGCTCGCCCTTGTGGCCATCGTCACCTTCGTGGCGCCCGGTATCCTGCCCTACGACCCGTATGCCCAGGACCTTTCGGCCTCGTTCGAGGGCCCCAGCCTGGCGCATTGGTTCGGCACCGACCAGCAGGGGCGCGACATCTTCTGCCGCATCCTGATCGGCAGCCAGATCTCGCTCACGGTCGGCCTGCTCTCCGTGGCGATCTCGCTTGTGATCGGCGTGACGCTCGGCGCCGTCGCCGGGTACAAGGGCGGCGTCGTGGACACCGTCATCATGCGCTTCATGGACATGATGCTCGCCATCCCGTCGATTCTTTTGGCCATCGCCTTCATGGCGGCGCTCGGTCGCGGCATCGACAAGGCGATTATCGCCATCGGCTTCGTGTCGATCCCCGAGTACGCGCGCATCGTGCGCTCCCAGGTGCTCGCCGTCAAGCAGTCCGACTACGTGGCGGCCGCCCGCGTCATCGGCGACACGGATGCGACCATCATCTTCCGCCACGTGCTCCCCAACGTCATGCCCTCGATCATCGTCCGCGCCACGCTCGGTATCTCGAGCGCGATCCTGGACGCGGCGGCGCTGGGCTTTTTGGGCCTTGGCGTCCAGCCACCGGCGGCGGAGTGGGGCGACATGCTCGGCCGCGGCCGCAACTACATCTTCGCTGCGCCGCACGCGATGATTTTCCCCGGTCTCGCCATCACCGTCACCGTGCTCGCGTTCAACCTCTTGGGTGACGGTATCCGCGACGCCTTCGACCCCAAGGCTAGGAAGAGGTGATTGAATATGGCATTGCTTGAAGTGCATGACCTGGTCACCGAGTTTCCTACCCGCAAGGGCGTCGTCCGCGCGGTGAACGGCGTGACCTTCGATGTCGATCGCGGCGAGATTCTGGCCGTGGTGGGCGAGTCCGGTTCGGGCAAGAGCGTGACCTCGCTGTCGATCATGAGGCTGCTGCAAGACCCCGGCCACATCGCCGGCGGTACGATCACCTTCGACGGCAAGGACCTGGTGAACGCCTCCGAGGAGGAGATGCAGCAGGTCCGCGGCGGGCAGATCTCGATGATCTTCCAAGAGCCCATGACCAGCTTGAACCCGGTCTACCGCGTGGGCGATCAGATCGTGGAGGCCATCCAGACGCATTCCGACATGGACAAGAAGGAGGCCTGGGCGCGCGCCGTCGAGATGCTGCGCGTGGTGGGCATCCCCAGCCCTGAGGAGCGCGCCCGCGACTACCCGCACCAGATGTCGGGCGGCATGCGCCAGCGCGTGATGATCGCCATGGCGCTTTCCTGCGACCCCAAGCTCCTGATCGCCGACGAGCCCACGACGGCCCTCGACGTGACCATCCAGGCGCAGATCCTGGACCTGATCTACAAGCTCCGCAACGAGTTCAACATGGCCGTGCTGCTCATCACCCACGACTTGGGCGTCGTATCCGAGGTCGCGGACCGCGTTGTGGTCATGTACTGCGGCCAGGTGGTGGAGGAGGGCGAGAAGTTCGAGCTCTTCGAGCACCCGCTCCATCCCTATACGCTGGGTCTTTTAAGGTCGATCCCGCGCCTCGAGGACGAGGAGTCCGAGCGCCTCTACATGATTCGCGGCACCGTGCCCAACCCGCTCGAGATGCCTTCGGGCTGTCCGTTCTCCGACCGCTGCGACCGTGCGACCGAGCGCTGCCGCGCCGAGCGGCCCGAGCTCATGCAGGTTCCGGGTACCAGCCGCCGCGTGCGCTGCTTCATCTACGAGGATGAGGGCGAGGTCGCCCGCGCCGTCGCCGCGACCGAGGACGCGCATCGCGTCAAGGCCGATCTCGAGGAGCAGGAGCGCCAGCGCATTGCCGCCGCCGCGGCGGCGAGCGCGAAGCGTCCGCGTGTCACCGCGACCGAAGGGGAGGTGCTCTAACGATGGCTATCGAAAAGACGGACAACCTCATCGAGGTCCAGCACCTCACCAAGAGCTTCGTCGCCGCGACGAACTTCTTCGGCAAGCCGACGTCGTTCGTGCAGGCGGTCGATGACGTCAACTTCACCATCCGCCGCGGCGAGGCGTTCGGCCTGGTGGGCGAGTCGGGCTGCGGCAAGACCACCATCGGCAAGATGATCGTCGGCCTGCTCAAGCCCACGAGCGGCAAGATCCTCTTCGAGGGCAAGGACATTACCGCGATGAGCCCTAAGGACCGTCGCCGCATGAGTACCGATATCCAGCTCATCTTCCAGGACCCCTACGCGAGTCTGAACCCGCGCATGACAATCGGCCAGATCGTCGCCGAGCCGATCATCACCAACAACATCCTGCCGAAGGACAAGGTGGATGCGCGCGTCGACGAGCTGCTGGAGCGCGTGGGCCTGGCGTCCTACATGAAGAACCGCTATCCGCACGAGTTCTCGGGCGGCCAGCGCCAGCGCGTGGGCATCGCCCGTGCGCTCGCCGTGAACCCCAAGCTCATCGTCTGCGACGAACCGGTCTCGGCGCTCGACGTGTCCATTCAGGCGCAGGTGCTGAACCTGCTCGACGACCTGAAGGACCAGTTCGGCCTCACGTACCTCTTCATCGCGCACGGTCTGAACGTGGTGAAGCACATCTCCGACCGCGTGGGCGTCATGTACCTGGGCCGCTTGATGGAGGTCGCCCCGAAAAAGCGCCTCTATCACGAGCCACTCTGTCCGTACACCCAGGCCCTGCTCTCGGCGATTCCCAGCCCCGATCCCAAGCTGCAGCGCAAGCGCATCATCCTCGAGGGCGACGTGCCGAGCCCCATCGACCCGCCCGCGGGCTGCCGCTTCGCGAGCCGCTGCTTCGCCAAGGTCGGTGCGTGCGAGGTTTCGGCGCCCGAGCAGCGCGAGGTGCTGCCCGACCATCTGTGCTCGTGCCACCGCTATGCCAACGTGGCGCCCGAGGATGTGCTCCAGACGGCGCTCGACATGCAGTACGACGCCGCCCGCCCCAGCTACGGGCGCGGAAGCGACCTCATGAACGCCGACCCGGTGGTCACCCCGGAGGCTACGGGCTGACAAAGACGCGACCTCCTTCCGGGCGGGGGACGGGCCTTCCTGCCATTCGACACCCGTCCCCCGCATTTGAGGCACGGCCCCGTGGCGCGAGAGCGCTGCGGGGCCGTTTTTCTGCGGCGTTTCGGCGTGTCGACGTGGCTCGCGTCGATGGGGGCGCGCGGACGGGCCCTGCGCGGTGCGGTCGGCGATTCCCGCAAGCCCGCTTCCATGCGCGCGCCCACGGGCTACACTGGAAGCGAAAGGCGCACACGCCGGCGCGCACGATGCCGCGCCGGCGCCGCTTCTCGCCGCAAGGGGGTGGGTTTCCATGTTCAGCCCGTTTCGCGATGCCAAGGGAGAGCCCAAGGGCATCGCGGATATCACCTACGAGGACCTGGGTCAGCTCGCGGATATGGACGAGGGGTACGTCCTCGAGTTCAAGCGCTCCTTCACCTCGAGCGTCAAGGCGAAGGTGCCCAAGATCATCGCGTCCTTCGCCAACTCGCGCGGGGGATGGCTCGTGATCGGTGTCGCCGACGACGACCACGCGCTCTGCCCCGTCCCGCGCGGCAGCGCCGATTACAGCCAGGTTATCGGCGAACTCTGCCGTCGCCACGTCTCGCCGGCGCCGCCGTTCGACGTCCGCTTCATCGCCGATCCGGCCGAACCCGACCAGGGTGTGATCGTCATCCAGGTCGAGGAGGGGAGCTTCCCTCCCTATGTGGCAGACGGCGTGGTCGAGATTCGCGAGGGCTCGACCTCGGGTCCCGCCACGGGCGCCGTGCTGGTGGAGCTCTACAACAAGGCGACCGGGCGGCAGCGACATATCGCCGAATTCTGCCAGCGCACCGTCTACTACGCCCTGCCGGTACCGCTGTTCAACCTCTACCTCTACCGCTTGGGCGGGGCGATGCGCGAGGTGCCCTCGCGGGATGAGGTGAATGCGCGCACCGCCTGCATGCGTCGCGCGTTCGCCGCTCAGGGCCTTGATTGCCACGTGCAGCATGCACACGATTCGCTGATCTTCCGCACCTCGGTCGCGTTCGACGGGCTCGTGCCCCATTCCGCTATCGAGCTCTTCCCGGACGAATCGATGAAGCTCACCGTGCCTGCCGTGCTCTGTGCGCCCGATGAGCGCCGCCGCGCGCTCGAGGCGCTTGCCGGCGCGTGCCTGCCCGACATGCCGGGCGATCTTGCGACGGACGATGCGGCGGGCGGCTGTCACGAAGGGGTTCCGCGGGGGTGGGCGCGGGTGATGTCCGCGTCCGATACGCTGCGCCGGGTGACGCGCATGGCCTCGCTCTTGGACCGCTACGTGCGCGCCAGCGGCAGCTTCTGGCAGCGCTATGCCGCCGCCTACGAGCTGGAGAACATGGCGGGCGTGCTCCTGTGGTCGGATGACCCGCTGTACCTCGAGTACGCCAAAAGCCATGGACCGCTCTTCTGCGGGACGACCGACTGCCGCAGCCGCGTGCGCTACCTGAACGATGGCGAGCACGATTCCTTCCGTGCGCGGCAGTTCGCGGGCAGCCATTTCTTCGAGGCGTGCGGCCTTCCGTTGGGGTCGCCCGCGCCCGAGGATAACGCGCTGGTCGATGCGCTGCTGCGCACGACGCGCGGTGCGCGCCGCCCCTCGAGTTGATGCGCTGCTGGGGGCGGGACCTCGGTATAGGCTGGCGGACAACGTGGTAGAATACCTATCCCAAGAGGTTTCGACCTCTTAGAACCTTGACAAGGTCGATGCGGGGCGGCAGCTGGAAGGCGCCGGGCCCGACAGCGATCTCTCTCTTATGAGGGGCCGACTGGTTTCGACACGATAGCTCTGAGAGAGGAAGCAGGCCGTGGTCTCCTCGCCACGCTAAACAGGGGTACCGTCAAATGAATTGACAAGAACAAGTCTTTTGAGCCCCAGCTGGCTCTTGCCGCTTAATTAATTAGCAGGCACGCCAATCCCGGGATTTCCCCGCCCCGGGTGCGGTGTCATCTTAGGGGAATGCTCCCGCGCACGTGATCGGTATGGCGCGGGCTAAGACCGAACCGGTTGGGGTGAGGCGAGCGTGTCGCTGCGCGCAACGCACCCGAGACTAAATCAGCGACTGAGCCTGGAGATGCCGATCAGGGGGCTTTCGTGGACCGGAGTTCGATTCTCCGCGGCTCCACCACCTATGAACAGGGCGAACCTCCTTTGTGGGGGTTCGCCCTTCGTGTTCGCATGCTGTCCCTGAGTGCTCGTTTCCGCTGCAACCCGTTGGGTCGCGCGGCGCGGGGCTAGCCGTCAGCGCGCGGGCAGCTCTTGCGGTAGGCGCGCGGGCTCATGCCGACCATGTGGGAGAACCGGTACGAGAAGTTGCTCTCGCTCGCGAAGCCCACAAGCCCGGCGATCTCGCCCACGCGCGCGTCGGTCTCGGCAAGGAGCCGCTTGGCCTCGGTGATGCGCTGCCGCAGGAGGTACTCGTAGGGCGTGGCGCCCAGGTGCGTGCGGAAGAGCTTCAGAAGGTAGGAGTTCGAGACGTCGGCGGCGCGCGCCATATCCTCCAAGGTGAGGTTGCGGGCGAAATCGCGCTCGATGAGCGCGCGCACGGCATCGACCGCGTCCGCACCGGCCTCGCGTCCCGCCCGCGCGGCGGAGACGATGTCGGCGATGAGCTCGTGGATCGCGCGGGACATCTCCGTCACCGCCAGCACACCGGGTTTCGCCAAGTATTCCCCGATGAGCGAGAAATGGCGCCGCGCGACGGCCTCTTCGAGCGGGACGGGGGAGACCGCCGCGAGGTCGAGCGCCTGCACCAGGGCGGTAACCCCGGTGCCGTCGACATGCGCCCATAGGTGGTGCCAGGTCTCGCTGCCCGGGCAAGTCGATCGCTGGCTGGGAGCGCTGCAGTCGATGATCAGGGCGCGGCCCGGCGCGAGGACGGCCTTTTTGCGCCCCTGCTCGACCAGGCCCCTTCCCTCGAGGGTGAAGACGATGTCGTATCCCGCCGCCGCCTGCCGGTCGACGAGAAACCGGTCGCGCGCGAGGAACGCCCCCTGCTCGGTGCAGAAAAACGGCATGCTTCGCTCGAAGGATCCGGGCGTGGTGCGCAGCCACGTGCTGCGCGCATCGAGGTCGAGATCGCGGTTTGCCATGGGAGGTCTCCTGTCTGGTGCGCTGCCGCGGTATCGTAAGGAATGCGTGATAGCTGCGATATATCGAAAGACCGCGGCGTGAAGCGATGTCTCGCCTATCGTATCGAGAGATCGCATCGCAAAACAAGCGCCATCGCGGGGGATATGCGCGAACGGCTTCCCCGCGTCGGTGGGCGTGCGTCCTGCGGAGTTTCGGCAGGCGCGGCCGGCGCGCGTATCGGAGCCGCCCGATACGGGTATGGTGGTTGGTAGGTATCGCCGGGCGGGCAGCGCGCGGCGGGAAGGGAGCGATCCATGGGATGCGCCGTCGCAGGGACGCAGGACAAACGCGTCGCGATCGTGCTGGAGGGCGGCAGCATGCGCTGCCAGTTCACGGCGGGCGTGCTCGATGTGCTCATGGAGCAGGGCATCACCGGGTTCGGCGCGTGCTACGGCGTGTCGGCCGGAGCGCTTTGCGGGCTCTCATTCAAGTCCGGTCAGATCGGTCGTGCGAACCGCGTGAACCTCGCCTTCTGCAACGACCCCCGGTATCTGGGGGCGAAGGCGCTCGTCACCCAGGGGAGTCTCGTCGGGTACGATTTCATGTTGAACGACGTGCAGAACCGCATCGACCCCTTCGATGAGGAGGCGTATCGCGCCAACCCCATGCGGCTTATCGCCGTGGCGAGCGATATCGTCTTCGGTACGGCCGAGTACCTCGAGGTGGCCGACCCCGTGGCCGATATCGACGCGGTCCGCGCATCGACCTCCATGCCGCTTGTCACGCCGCCGGTCGAGCTGGCGGGCAGGCTCTATCAGGACGGCGGCATCGCGGATTCGGTGCCCGTCGAGCGCGCGCTCGAGCACGATGGCTTCGAGCGCGCGGTCGTGGTGCTCACGCAGGACCGCGCCTACCGGAAGGGCCCGTACGAACTGATGGCCGCCGCCCGCGCCCGCTACGGCTCCTATCCGTATTTCCTCGAGGCGCTCGAGACACGTGCCGACCGCTACAACGCGCAGCGCGAACGCATCGGCGCCTTCGAGCGGGAGGGGCGGGCGCTGGTGATCGCCCCGCCCGAGCCGGTCACGGTCGGTCATGTTGAGCGCGACCCGCAAAAGCTGCTCGAGCTCTATATCCAGGGTCGCCAGGAGGCGACCCGTCGCCTGGGAGAGCTGCGGGAGTTCCTGGGCTGAGCGCCGCGCCCGCCGTGCGGACCCGGCCCCGTTTCGCGATCGTGTGCGCCGCGTGTGCGGAGAGTCTTTGAAGGCGGCAGCTCACCGCCGATAATGTCGGTTGACGCAACCGCTCGGCGCGGTATACTCGACAAGTTACTTTTCAGAGCCCCGTGAATCTCTGTCAAGACACACGTACTGTTGGAGGAGTCAAGTGATTTCCAAGTCGACTCACTACGCCAAGCAGGGTGAGGTCGCCCGCAACTGGGTCCTCATCGATGCCGAGGGTGCCGTCCTGGGCCGTCTCGCCACTCAGATCGCCACGATTCTGCGCGGCAAGAACAAGCCCGAGTTCACCCCCAATTCCGACTGCGGCGACTTCGTGGTGGTCATCAACGCCGATAAGGTCCAGCTTACCGGCAACAAGGCCGCTCACAAGACCTACTATCGCCACAGCGGCTACAACGGAGGCCTCAAGGCCGAGAGCTTCCGTACGGCCATGGAGAAGCATCCCGAGCGGGTCATCGAGCACGCCGTCCGCGGCATGCTCCCGAAGACCACCCTGGGGCGCAAGCAGATGACGAAGCTCAAGGTCTATGCGGGCCCCGAGCATCCGCATGCTGCGCAGAACCCCACGAAGATCGAGCTGGAGGGCTAAAACATGGCTGAGAACACCGTTGTCTACTGGGGCACCGGGCGCCGCAAGAACGCCGTGGCCCGTGTCCGTCTCGTTCCCGGCACCGGCAAGGTGACCGTCAACAAGCGCGACGCCGTCGAGTACTTCGGTCGCAAGAACCTGCTCGACGATGCGCTCGCTCCCTTCAAGGTGACCGATACCATGGGCGCCTTCGACGTCATCGCGCTGTGCGACGGCGGCGGCATCTCCGGTCAGGCCGGTGCCCTTCGCCTGGGCATCGCCCGCGCGCTCCTCGAGGCTGGCGACTACCGCGCCGACCTCAAGAAGGCCGGCTACCTGACCCGTGACGCCCGCGTGGTCGAGCGCAAGAAGTACGGCCTCAAGAAGGCCCGCCGCGCTCCGCAGTTCTCCAAGCGCTAAGGCTTGCACGAACGCATACGCCGTCTTTTGCGGGGCCTGCCGTTGGCGGGCCCCTTTTTCATGCCGATACACCGAGGGGTGGGATGGCGACCGGTTTTTTCCTGTCGTCGCATTGTCCGGATCTGCCCTGAATCCGCGCTTGAACCCTGAGGGGTTGGTAACGTTGACGTGAACGCGTTTCGCGTCAATTTGCGGTACCATATAAGGTGCCATCAGGTTGGGTCGGCATGGTATCTGTCGGTTTCTCGGGAAGGGTGATCAAGCGGTCATGTTTGA
>CASFIQ010000212.1 GCA_949294785.1 uncultured Collinsella sp. | reverse complement strand
CCGCCAACCGGGCCCGCAGGCGGCTCTTCCCGCACGGGGGCCGTGCGGGCGCCGGCGCGGTCGGCGGCGACATCGACCTCTTCCTCATGGCTCTCTTCGGACTCATCGTCGTCGCGCTGCTGCTCGTGCTCGCGGCGGGCGTCATCTCGTTCCAGTCCATCCGCGACGACCGCACGGTCGCCAACGCCATGCGCCTTGACGTCTCGCTCGTGGCGAACGCCGTGCGCGCCGCCGACGGGCGCGGGGCCGTGAGCGTCCAGGAGGGGCCCGCCGGCGATGTCCTCGTCATCACCGAGCACACCGACGCGGGCGATTTCGAGACGCGCTTCTTCCTGGACGGCGGCTGGCTGGTCGAGGAATACGCCGTCGCCGGCGCCCCCTTGGGGTCCACCCAGGCCCAGCGCGTGAGCGAGGCGGCGTCCTTCACGGCGGACGTCGGGCACAGCTCCGTGCGCATCCAGGTGGACGGGCACGTGGGGCTCGTGGCCCTTCGCTCGGATGACGCAGTGAATCACGATTGCGTGCTCGAGGTGAATGCAGGCGAGCATTCGGGCGAGGAGGTGCCGTCATGACGAAACGGAGCCCGGTCTCCCTCCGCGAACCCGTCGCCGGGCGCGGCAAAATGTCGGCGGTGGGGGCAGACAAGGGCGAAAAGCGCGCGGCACGGCGGCTCGCCATCCCCCGCGCCACCGCACGGGCGCGCTCGAGCTGGCACGCCACCGCCTCCATGATCGAGGCCGTGGCAGTCCTTACCATGCTCGTGGGCTCCGTCGCGGTGTTCGCGAACCTGTTCACGCAGGCCATCGTCACCAGCCGTACCGGTGTCGAGATCACGCGCGCAACCCTCGTGGCGCAGCACGTGGCGGAGTTCTTCGCGTCGGATCCGGCGGGGTGCGAGGCGTTCTACGGCGCGGGACGCGATGTCTCGGTCGATGACGAGGGGTTGGTGGGCACCAGTGCTTCGGCAGGTGCGGGCACCAGCGCCGCGTCCGCCACGGACGTCGACGGCGATGCGGCCGACGCGGTCGCGCCCGATACCAATCCGTCCGGTGCGCACGACACGTTCCGCGTGCAGGTGGACACCGCACGCGAGGAGCGCGCCTCCGGCACGCTCTGGCACGGGACCATCCGGGTGACGCATGGCACCGACGACGAGCTCGTCCTCGCCACGGCACGCTTCGTCCCCGAAAGCGTGGACCTCGCCGCCACCCGACCCGAGGAGGTGGTCTAGATGGCGCGCCGCACCGGTATGGTCCGCATGGGGCCCGTCGCGATCTTCGTTCTGGTCACCGTGGTCTGCGTGGCGACCATGGCAGTCCTCTCGGTCGCCGTCTCCCGCGCCGACCTGACGCTCGCGCGCCGGCAGGCGTCCTTCATGGAGGACGATTACGCGAACGAGACCGTCTGCCAGACGCTCTACGCCGCGGTGAACGACCTGGTCGCGACCGGTGAGCTCGACGCCTCCGCGCTCGAGGCCGCGCGCGCCGAGGCTGCCGCCACCGACATCTCCGGCGAGACCGAGCTTTCCGCCGAGCTCGAAGGGGGCCGCGTGACCGCCCGCGCCGTGCAGCCGAGCGGCCGCACCCTCGAGATCGTCCTCGAGCGCGCGGGCCACATCATCACTATGGAGGACCCGATCGAGTACGTGCACCGCCACGGCAACTGCATCGTGACGCAACGCGAGATCCCCACCGATGTGGCGAGCTACGCGGAGGCGCTGCGCTCGGCCACGCGCGAGGCGCCCGATGTGATGCTTCTGGGCGAGATGCGCGATTACGAGACCATCGGCACCGCCATCACCGCCGGCGAGATGGGCCAGCTCATCTTCTCCACCCTGCACACCACCGGGGCCGCCGGCACCGTCGACCGCATCGTGGACGCCTTCCCGCCCTCGCAGCAGCGCCAGATCCGCCTGCAGCTGGCACAGGTGCTGCAGGCGATCGTGAGCCAGCAGCTGGTGCCCGCCGTCGACGGCGGCGTGGTGCCCGTCTTCGAGATCATGTACACCAACCCCGCGATCCGCAACATGATCCACGAGGAGAAGACCCACCAGATCGACTCGGTGATCGCCGCCGGGTCGGGCGCGGGCATGCGCACCATGGACCAGAGCCTGTTCGAGCTGGTGCGCGCGGGCGTGATCTCGCGCGATGCCGCGCTCATGTACAGCATCCATCAGGGCGCGCTGGAGATGCGCCTGGATTCCGAGGGTCTGTAGCGGGAGACAGTAGCGAGAGGCTGTAACAAGGGCTGCAGGCTTGGGAGATGACGGCGCGGCCTTATGCGGCGCCTGCTTATGCGGCGGGCTCGCCATCCGACCTGATGGGAGCGTCGGAGGAGCGGCCTTACAAGGCCGGCTCGCCAGCCGGTTCCTCCGGTGCGTCGCCCGAACCGCTCCCGCCGTCCATGGCAGCATCGTCGCCCGATTCCCCGGCCGCATCGTCGGCGGCCGCCGCGACACCCGGCAGCGCGGTGCCCCCGACCAGTTGCTGGGCGCGGTCGGCCGCCTGCGCATCCAGCTCGTCCTGGGTGAGGTTCGGGTCCTCGATCAGCGACGAGACGGAGTTCACCTGCTCCTGGATGGCGGCGGCGGTCTTCTCATCCATACCGATGACGCGCACCTCCCAGTCGATGTTGGAGGAGCGGTCCGAGCGGTGCTTGGTCCAGATGAAGGTGAAGACGGTGCGCTCCGTACCGCTTGCGGGCAGAAGTCCCAGCAGCGAATCGTGCGTGATCTTGCCGTCGTCGTCGAACTGGGCGTCCACGTTGTAGATCACCTGGTTGATGTCATCGTTCAGCAGCGCGTTGGTGGCAAGCGCCGCCGCCTGGATCAGGCTGTTGGAGAAGAGCTCGATCTCGTTTGCCGAGGTGGTGTTGACCACCGTCACCTCAACCAGGCCGCTGCGCTCGTCCGCCTCGTCGACGGTGAACGCGCGGGGGAACTGCGTGAAGCCGTCACCCCATTCGACGCCGCCCTCAAGCGCGGAGCTCACGGTGCGGAAGTTCACGCTCTCGGAGAGGTTCGCAGTGTTGAGGCGGCGGCTGACGCCGTACCAGATCTGCATGCCCAGAACGAGGGCGAGCATGATGAGGATGAACCCCACGGCGGCGCGGGAGATGGTGGAATCGACCTTGGAGCCGGAGGGGTCGTCACCGGACAGCGGATCGATGGCGGGGCGCGGGGTGTCGCGGCGCTTGCGACTGGGGTCGAGCACGCCCGAGTCGTCGAGCTCGGAGAAGAGCTCGGTGACCTCATCGGGGGTGAGCTGTCGCTTTTGCTTCGCCATCGAAGGAGCCTCTTGAACGGGAACGCGGTTGCGGGCGCGCGGCGGCGGGCAGAGGCGAACACTCGGCAAGACCGAGCGGGCGGAGCCGGTCGCGGCGCGATGGTGCGATTATACGGGAGCGCCGCGGGCGAGCGCCCATGCGGCGTCAATCACCATGCAAGCAGCAGAGAGCTCAAGCGGGAACCCGGGCGAAACGCATGTGGTGCGGCACGCCCCCGTGATGCAACTCCACGGTGCGACCCCGTGGCGCTGCCCCGCGCAAAGGCCCCGCCGCGGCCCTTACAGCTCGTGCGCGCGGGCGCCCTCGAACTGCATGCGGTAGTAGCGCGCATAGGTGCCGCCGGCAGCCAGCAGCTCCTCGTGCGTGCCGCGCTCCACTACCCGGCCGCGCTCGACGGTCGCGATCTCGTCGGCGCCTTTGATGGTCGAGAGGCGGTGGGCGATGATGATCGTGGTGCGGTCGCGCGCCAGGCGCTCGAGCGATTCCTGCACGGCCTCCTCGCTCTCGTTGTCGAGCGCGCTCGTGGCCTCGTCCAGAATCAGGATCTTGGGATCCTTCAAAAAGACGCGCGCGATGGCGATGCGCTGCTTCTGGCCGCCGGAAAGCCGGCTGCCGCGCTCGCCCACCACGGTGTCGAACCCCTCGGGCAGGCTCTCGATGAAGTCGAGGATGTTCGCGCGGCGTGCCGCCTCGGCGATATCGGCATCCGAGGCACCGGGGCGACCGTAGGCGATGTTCTCGCGGATGGTCCCGTCGAAGAGGTACACGTCCTGCTGCACCAGGCCGATCGCGCGGCGCAGGCTCTCCTGCGTGACGGAGCGCACATCCTGGCCGTCGATGGTGATCGCGCCGGCGGTCACGTCGTAGAAGCGCGGCAGCAGCGAGCAGGTGGTGGACTTGCCACCGCCCGAGGGGCCCACGAGCGCGATGGTCTCGCCCGGGGCTATCTTGAGGTTCAGGTGGTCGATCACGGGGCGGGCGTTGCGGGCACCGCCCTCGGTGAGCTCGGCGTCGGCGTAGCTGAAGCACACGTCCGCGTACTCGATGGCGCCGGCGGTCACCTCAAGCGGGCGCGCATCGGGCGCATCGGCGATATCGGGCTCGGTCAAGAGCACCTCGTCCATACGATGGAAACCGGCCACGGCCTTCTGCACCGTCTCGGTCGAGTTGACGAGCGTCTCCACCGGGGTGGTGAAGAGGCTGATATAGAGGGCGAAGGTCGCCATGTCCACCGCGGTCATCTGGCCCTGCGCCACCAGATAGCCGCCCAGAACCACGATGATGGTGTAGAGCGTGCCGGTCATGAGCGCGCAGGTCGCCTGGTAGGAACCCATGGCGTGGTACTGGTCCACCTTGGACGCCAGGTAGCGGTCGTTGGAGCGGGCAAACTTGGCGCGCTCGGTCTCCTCGTTGGCGAACGACTTGACCACGCGGATGCCGGAGAGCGAATCCTGCAACTGGGAATTGACGCCCGAGATCTTCTTGCGGTTGTCCGCGAACACGGCGCGCATGGAGAGGTTCTGGCGCACCATGATGGCCACGAAGACCGCGGTGACGGCGGCCATCACGCCGGCGAGCACGGGCGAGATGGTGAACAGGATCACGAACGCGCCCACGATCTCGACCCCGCAGATCAAGATCCACTCGGGCACGTGGTGGGCCGCCTCGCAGATGTCGAAGAGGTCGTTCACCACGCGGCTCATCATATCGCCCGAGCTCACACGGTCGAAGTAGGCGAAGCTGAAGCGCTCGTACTGCTCGAAGAGGTCCTGGCACATGCGCGACTCCATACGCGCGCCCATGATGTGCCCCTGCGCCGAGACGAAGTAACGGCACGCGCAGCGGACGAGGTACATGACCACGAGCCCCGCGGCGATCATCCACAGCGCCGAGAGGATCGCATCGCGCCCCTGGGTGAAGAGCCCGCCCGTGAGCGCGCGCAGGATGGAGGGGAAGGCGAGGTCGATCCCCGCGATCACGAGCGCGCAGACGGTATCGGCGATAAAGAGACCCATCTCGGGGCGGTAGTAGGAGAGGAACCGCCGGAACATGGTGCGCGGACGCTTGGTGGGGGCGGCGATTGGGGTGGTCGCAGCGGCTGAGCTGGCTGCTGGGGCGTTGTTGGTGGTGCTCACGGGTGCTCGCTTACAATCGAAAAGATGGTGGATCAATCGGCTCACCAGTATACGCCGACGCGCTTTCAGTTGCCTTCTATTTGCCTTTCAGTTGCCTTTACTTGCCTTTCAGTTATCAAAATCGATAAACAGGGAGGCGGCAGATCAACCATCAGCAGCTTCATAAATCGGAGCCTGACGTCTTGCCCTCTACATCGCCTTACTGCTCGGCGACGTCCTCGAAGTCGGCAGCCTCCTCGGCCAGGCGATGCGCCATGACCTCGCAGGCAAGCGCGCCCACCACGGTCTTGGCATCCTCGATCTTGCCGTCGAGCACAGCGTCGACCAGCTCGTTCACCGGCACCAGGTCCACATTCAGGAACTCGTCGTCATCGGGGTTGGCGCCCGCGAATTCCAGCTGGGTGGCCAGGTAGATGTTGATGAGCTCGTCCGAGAAGCCGCAGCTGGTGGCGATGGTGGTGAGGTAGGCGATGCGCCCGGCGCTGAAGCCGGTCTCCTCCAGCAGCTCGCGCTTGGCGCACTCCAGCGGGTCCTCGCCCGGGTCGAGCTTGCCGGC
>CASFIQ010000211.1 GCA_949294785.1 uncultured Collinsella sp. | reverse complement strand
TGCGTGCACATGACCATGAAGGCGGAGACGAGCTTGGTGCCGGGCGCGGTCTTCAGGATCTGCAGCGCCGGGCGCAGGGTGTTGGCGGTGGAGTGGCAGGCGCCGGAGACCAGGCCGTCGGCATCGCCCATCTTGACCATCATGGTGCCGTAGTAGGTGGCATCCATCATCTGGGCGCGGGCCTGCTCGATGGTGACGCCCTTCTTGGCGCGGAGCTCGGCGAACTTCTGGGCGTAGGCCTCATGCTTGGGCGCGGTGGGGCTCGTCGGATCGATCACCTGGGCGCCGGGGACGTCGATCTGGGCGGGATCGCCCAGGATGACCAGGTTCGCAAGACCCTCCTCGATGATCTGCTTCGCGGCCTCGATGGTGCGCGGGTCCTCGCCCTCGGGCAGGACGATGGTCTTCTTGTCCGCCTTCGCGGCGTCCTTCATGCGGTTCAGGAAATCACTCATGATGCTCCTCGAGATCGTGCTCACCGCAGGGCGCATCGCCAGATGATGCGGCCGAATACGACCCCATGGCACCGCCGAACCCCCGTGTTGAGCTTTCCTTGTGTGGCAGGTCTTATTATAATGTCGCGCGCGCTATAATCGCTTCAACAATCGGCTTGACATGTGCCGATCGAGGAGGAGAGGAAGACCGCGAGGGCGGTCTTCGTGAGGAGAACCGATGAAGATCGCAACTGGCCTGCCCGAATCCTTCAATCCCGATGCGTACGACATGATCGTGGTCGGCGCCGGCTACGCGGGCTCCGTCTGCGCGCGCCGCCTCGCCGAGGGGGCCGGCTTCCGCGTCGCCGTGCTCGAGCGCCGCGAGCACATCGCGGGCAACGCCTTCGACCGCCTTGATGAGGCGGGCATCCTGATTCACGAGTACGGCCCGCACATCTACCACACCTTCGACGAGCGCGTGCACAACTTCCTGTCGCGTTTCACCAAGTGGACCGATTACCAGCACAAGGTTCTCGCCAACATCCACGGCACGCTCATGCCCGTGCCCTTCAACCACGCCTCGCTCAAGCTCGCCTTCGGCGACGAGCGCGGCGAGGAGCTCTACCGGAAGCTCGTGGACGCTTTCGGTGAGAACAAGAAGGTCCCCATCATGGAGCTTCGCAAGAAGAACGACCCCGACCTGCAGGAGATCGCAGATTACGTCTACGAGAACGTCTTCCTCCACTACACCATGAAGCAGTGGGGCCAGACGCCCGATGAGATCGATCCCTCCGTCACCGGGCGCGTGCCCATCTTCATCGGTGACGACGACCGCTACTTCCCCCAGGCGCCGTTCCAGGGCATGCCGGCCGAGGGCTATACCAAGCTCTTCGAGCACATGCTCGACCACGACCTCATCGACGTGTTCGTGGGCGTGGACGCGCGCGACATCCTCGAGATCGGCGAGACGAACGTGAACGTCTGCGGGCGCTGCTACGGCGGCGAGATCATCTACACCGGTCCTTTGGACGAGCTCTTCAACCTGGACCTGGGGGCGCTGCCGTACCGCACGCTCGATATGGTCTTCGAGACGCTCAACTGCGACCAGTTCCAGCCCGTGGGAACCGTGAACTACACCACGAGCGAGGATTTCACCCGCATCACCGAGTTCAAGAACATGACCGGCCAGGTGGTTCCGGGCAAGACGACCATCATGAAGGAGTTCAGCCACGCCTACGAGCCGGGCAGCGGCCAGACTCCCTATTATGCGATCCTCGATCCGGAGAACCGCGCCCTGTACGAGCGCTATCTTGAGCGCGTGCAGAACCTCACCAACTTCCATCCGGTGGGTCGCCTTGCGGAGTACCGCTACTACGACATGGATGCGGTGACCGCTTCCGCGCTCGACCTCTCCGATGAGATTCTCGCGTGCCATGCATAAGGTAGTCACGTTCGGGATTCCCTGCTACAACTCGGCGGCGGATATGGACCGGTGCATCACCTCGATCCTGGAGGGATCGGGTGGCGCCGAGGATATCGAGATCGTCATCGTCGACGATGGGAGCGTGGACGAGACGCCCGCGAAGGCGGACGAGTGGGCCGCGCGCCATCCCTCCATCATCCGCGCCGTGCACCAGGAGAACGGCGGTCACGGCATGGCGGTGCTCGCCGGCCTGAAGGCGGCAACGGGCACCTATTACAAGGTGGTCGATTCCGACGACTGGCTCGACGCCGACTCGCTCGCGACGATGCTCGAGCTCCTGCGCGGGTTCGAGAAGCGCGGCGTCCGCGTGGACCTCTTCATCTCGAACTACGTGTACGAGAAGGTCTACGAGGGCACGCGCACCGCGATCGGGTACAAGAGCGCCCTGCCGCGCAAGAAGATCTTCACCTGGGCCGAGATCGGTCGCTTCCGTCCCGACCAGAACCTGCTCATGCACAGCCTGTGCTATCGCACCGACGTGCTGCGCGACGGAGACCTGCCGCTTCCCGCCCACACGTTCTACGTGGACAACATCTATGCCTACGTGCCGCTGCCGCGCTGCCAGTCGCTCTATTACGCCGATATCGACCTATATCGCTATTTCATCGGCCGCGAGGGTCAGAGCGTGAACGAGGCGACGATGGTCAAGCGCCTCGACCAGCAGTTCCGCATCACGCGCATCATGATGGAGGCCTACCATCTGTACGACGACGTGGCCGAGCCGCGCCTGCGCGCCTACATGATGCACTACTTCACGATGATGATGACCATCTGCTCGGTTTTCACCAAGCTCTCCGATGACCCCGAGATGCCGGAAAAACTGAGGCGGCTCTGGGCCGATCTCAAGGCCTACGACGTGAAGATGTACCAGAAGGCCCGTTGGGGGCTTTTGGGCATCGGCACCAATCTGCCCACGAAGCTGGGCGAGAAGGTGACCATCGGCGGGTACCACCTGGCGGGGAAGATCTTCAAATTCAACTAAGGGCCAGCCTCACCTGAGGGCCTCTGAGCGAAACCCCGGGGATGTGCGCTTGTGCGGGACATCTCCGGGGTTTCGATCAAAGGCCCCTTTGCGATCGAGCCGATCGGAGGAATGCCTCAGCGCAGGTCGCGTGCCGCAGGGAGGCCGCACAGCGCGGTCGCCTCGGTACAGCCCGCTAGGAGCGCCTGCTCGAGGGCGCGGGTCGCGGCGAGCGCCATGACATCGAGCGGAATTAGCCGGTCGAGCTCACCGGTTGCCATCACATAGACGGTGTCCCCGTCGTTGGTGGTGTGTACGGGGCGGATGACGTGCGCATAGGCGTCCGCGGCGATCTGGGCGACCTTGGTCGCCTGCGCCTTGGTGAGCCGCGCATTGGTGACGATGCAGCTGACGGTGGTGTTGGTGCGGTCGAGCGGCATCGTCGCGGCCGCGCCCTGTGAGAGCAGCCATTCCTCGCTATCGACGATCCGCGTGCCGTCGGACGCGCCGCGCATGCCGGCAACCGCCGCACCGCTTGCCGGATCGGTGACGTTGCCGCAGGCGTTCACCGCGGCGATGGCGCCTACCTTGAGCTCGCCCAGCTGGTAGGCGCGCGCCCCGAGACCGCCCTTCATCGCCTGATCCATGCTGGCGAGCTTGCCCACGGTGGCGCCGGTGCCGGCGCCGACGGTCCCTTCGGCGAGCGGCGTCGCGCCGTCGCCGTCGAGCGCCGCTTTCGCCGCGACGATGCCGTCG
>CASFIQ010000210.1 GCA_949294785.1 uncultured Collinsella sp. | reverse complement strand
CTCCAGGTGGTCGAATCCGGTCAGGACCTCACGCGCACGCGGTTTGCGCGCGAGCTCCGCCTCGATGGCACCGTGGGGCACGCCTGCCTGTTCGAGGGCGGCGAGCAGATGGTCCGCCTTCATGCCGCAGGTTCCGCAGTCCGTGTGGCCGATCACCAGGACGCTCGTGACGCCGAGCTCGGCGATCGCCACGAGAAGCGAGCGCATGGCCTCGCCGTAAGGGTCCACGATGGTCGCGCCCGCGACCTGGATGAGCGCGGCGTCGCCGTCGCGGATGCCGAGGGCGTGCGGCAGAAGCTCCGTCAGGCGCGCATCCATGCAGGTGACGATTGCGAGGTGCTTGGCGGGTCGCCCCGTCGCCGGCCGTTCGCCAGCGCCGCCGCGCTCCACGAACGCGCGGTTGCGCGCGAGAATATCTGCCGTTTCCTGGTCGTACCCGCTCGTCTCCATCGTCATGATGCTCCTCCGAATTCGCCCCTCGGATCGTGCGGTTCGCCCCTAGGATACTACGGGGTTCGGTTAGATTGGGACCTCCAGCCCGAAGTCATCGCGCGCTGTTCGCTTGCCAGGGGTACGGCGCAGGGTGCTCTGAGCGCGCTCGTCAGCCCAAGAGCGCGTTAGCGATGCTGGCACCCCAATAGCCCATGAAGGCACCGATGGCGGCAGCGAGGAGCCCGAGGCCGATAGCGCGAACGACCTTCATCCAGCGCGGGATGAGGCGCTCGCGGCGGCCCTTCTCGGTATCGCGGTTCACCGGCTCGCCGTGCCAATAGGCAAGGATCTCGTCATAGGTAACCAGGTCGTGGTCGTGCTTGATGCGGTCCACCCACACTGCGGCGAACATGGCGATGCCCCAGAGCACAAGGGCGAGCACCGCAGTGGGCAAGGTTTGCTCAAGCGGCCAGTTCCACGCGCTGAGCTGTACGGAAAGCCAGCTGAGTGCCGCCAACATCAGCAGCAGGAAGACGATCATCACGTAGCTCAGGCGCTTCATGGTCTTGACGTCGCGGTCGATGGTCTCGGTCATGGTGTCCACGTCTCCTTTTATGAGGGAGTCCACGGTCGTGTCGAAGATCTCGGAGAGCAGAAGCAGGCTCTGGACATCCGGGTAGGTCTTGCTGTTCTCCCGCGAGCTGATCGTCTGTCGACTCACGTACACGCGCGCCGCAAGGTCGTCCTGCGACATGGCGTGCGCCGCGCGCAGCTCGCGCATGCGCTGCCCGATCTCCATCTTGCTGCCCCTTCCGGAGTCCCTTCGTCGCGACCCTTGTCGGGCTCGACCATGACACGTTGCGCCGCATCGTACCATCAAAGGGTTCCGACATGCGGCGCCATCGCGCCCGATGGTCCTGTCAAGAGTTCTTTACCATGCGATCAAGCTGCGGGAATCCATGCATCATTCCGCGGTGCGATAAGGCGCTATACTGATGCGGACCGCGCAGACCGAAGAAGGGGAGTGCGATGGAGACGCGCGTGCTGATCGTCGAGGATGATGCGGATATCAACGACATCGTCGCCACGCACCTCGCGCGCCAGGGCTATTCCTGCACGCAGGCGTTCTCAGGCAGCGAGGCGCGCCTGCTCCTGAGTGCGGAGCACCTCCCCTTCGATATCGTCGTCTCGGATCTCATGCTTCCCGGGCTCTCCGGCGAAGAGCTCGTCTCGCTCATCCGGGAGCGCGATGCCCGCGTGCCCATCATCGTCATCTCGGCGCGAACGGCCGCTTCCGACCGCGTCGACCTGCTGAAGCTTGGTGCCGACGACTACCTGACGAAGCCCTTCGACCTCGACGAGCTCGTCGCCCGCATCGAGGTCCAGCTGCGCCATCGCGCACCGGCGGTCCCTGCGACGAAGCCCTCCGATTCGGCAAGCTGCCGTGATCGGGAGGGTGGGGACGCGTCGCGCCGTCGCCTGCGCTTCCGCGATTGGGAGCTCGATTCCGAATCACGCACGTTCACGGTGGCGGGCGACGCGGTGGAGCTCACCCGCATCGAGTTCAACATCCTGGAAACCATGATGGCGCGCCCCAAGCGCGTGTTCTCCAAGGCGGAGCTCTTCGAGGCGGCGTGGGGCGAGCCCTTCGCGGCCGACGACAACACCTTGAACGTGCATGTCTCGAATATCCGCGCGAAGCTCAGATCCACCGGCACCGACAGCTATATCAAGACCGTTTGGGGCATGGGCTTCAAGCTCGTCGAGGCGTGAGGTGCCCGTTCCCATGCGCCCTCGGGAGCTCTTCGATCCATACGGCCCCCGTCGCACGGCTTTAGAGTTTCTTAAACGTTGGTTCAATCTTTTTGAAGCACCGCACCGCATACTCAGTATCGTCAGACGGGGGAGCATCCCTCGCCGCGAGTCGATGGGAGTGACATGAACGTGATCTGTTGCCGCGGGCTCACCAAGCGCTACGGCAGGTTCACCGCGGTCGATGCGCTCGATATGCGCGTGGGCGCGGGGGATATCTACGGGTTCGTCGGCAAGAACGGTGCCGGCAAATCGACCACCATGAAGATGATCGCGGGTCTCGCGACCCCGACCTCGGGCGCGCTCGAGCTCTTCGGGGCGGGCACCCATGGGGATGCCGCCGGCCGCGGCGCGCTTGACGCCGCGCGGCGGGCGGGGAGCTTCTCGGGGGCTGCCTCGCGTATCGGTGCGCTCATCGAGGAGCCCGGCGTGCTCTTGAACTTCTCCGCTGCCGAGAACCTCATGATGAAGGCGCTCGCCATGGGCGTCATCCGACCCCGGGAGCAGGTGACGGAGCTGCTCGCGCTCGTGGGGCTCGAGGGTGCCGGGGGGCGCAAGGTCAAGAAGTTCTCGCAGGGCATGAGGCAGCGGTTGGGGCTCGCGCTCGCGCTCGTGGGCTCGCCCGATCTGCTGCTGCTCGACGAGCCGTTCAACGGCATGGACCCCGAGGCCACGCGCGATCTGCGCCGCGCGCTCGTCGAGCTCAACCGGGAGCGCGGGGTGACGATCGTCATCTCGAGCCACGTGCTCGACCAGCTCATGCGCGTCTGCACGCGCTTCGGCGTCATCGCGTCGGGGCGCATGGTACGCGAGTTCTCGGACGAGGAGCTCCATGCCGCCTGCGGAAGCTCCATTCGCGTAAAGACCGCCGATCCCGCCCGAGCGCTCGCGCTGTTGGAGGAGCGCCTGCCGGGCGCGACCTTCCGCGTCGACCCCGACCAGGCGATCCTCGTCAGCGGGGGAGCGCGCCATGCCGCGGCGGCGTTCGGCGGCTCGGCTGCCGATGCCGCTGCATCGGGTTCGCCCGCTGCCGAGGATATATCGCGCATCCTGCACGAGGCGGGCCAGGTCGTGCTCGAGCTCACCACGCTCGAGCGCGATATCGAGGACTACTTCGTCGAGCTTATGGATGCGGGCGCGCCGGCTGGGAAGGGCCGCTGATCAGCCATGATCGATGCAGTCATCAACGTCGCCGTCGTCGGTGCGATCGCGTATCTGCTTGCGACGGGAAGAAAACGCTGAACGATTGGAGCCATCTATGTTCGACCTCATCATCGATGCCGTGACCGCGGCGATCGAGATCGTCTTTTCCGGTAAGAAGGGCAAGTGACCATGCTGAACCTCATTCGCGCGGACCTGTACCGCATCACCCGGCCGCGGGGCCTTCGCGGCAGCCTTTGGCAGTACGGCCTTGCAATCCTTGCGGCCTACGGCATCGTTATGGGGCTCGTCGCCTTCGCGAACAGCCCGATGTATTACGAGATGACCGGGGTCACCATCGGGGACGTCTCGACGAAGGATTCGCTCACGGCGTACCTTTCCGATATGATGGGCGGGCTCGTCCCGCTGTGCGTGTGCTTCATGGCGGTCGAGCACGCCCTGGCCGAGTTCAAGAGCGGGTACGCGAAGTCCGTGCTCTCGGCACGTGCGGGCAGGCTCTCGTATTTCTTGGGCAAGATCGTCTTCGTCGGCGTGCTCGCGGCGATCGTGATCGCGCTCGCCTCCGTCTTCCTCATCGCGTGCGTGCCGGTCCTCATGGCGGGCGAGGTCTCGTTCGCGGTGGCAGACGGCCCCGTGGAGGTCGTCGCGTGGTTTGCGGGCTTCTGGCTCAACACCTGGGCGCTCGCTGCGCTCTCGCTCGTGCTCGTATACGCCACCCGCGTGAGCCCGGTGAGCTATATCGGTGCCTTCTGCCTGGTGGGATCGGTGGTTCCCGCGACCTTGACGGGGCTCGCGTATTCTACCGGCGGGATGCTGCGCGTGCTGCAGCCCATCCGCCCCGTGCTCGAGACGCTCGCCGCGTGGCTGCCCTCGACCGCACTTTCTAACCTGGGACTGGGCGGTCAGCTCTTCCTCATCAACGATCTCGGGGTCTGGGGAGGCTTGAAGCACGCCCTCGTTATCGCTCCCGGCCCTCAGGCGATTCTCACCGGTATCATCTGGATCGCGCTCGCAGCCCTGCTCGTGCTCGCGATCTGTCGCAAGCGCGATATCTGACACGATGCTGCCGGGTCGGTTCGGAAGCGCTTGTCGTGCCCGAACGGCTCCTTGCGATGGCCGTCTGGTCAGCGGCGTCCCCTTCGGTCATCATGAAGGGGCGCCGCGACGGTTGGGAGAGGTACATGGACCCTATGCTTCTGGCTCTCGTCCTGCTTTTGCTTGGAATCTGCCTGGGCGCGCTGCTCTCGGGCGCCGGGTATCGGATGGAGCTCCGCCGCATGGAGCGCTTCCTGCGCGGCCGAGAGCCGGGCGGCAACGCGCGGCTCGCCGCCGGCTCCCTGCCCGGCGCGACGGCGCTTGCCGAGGCCATCAACGGCGAGCTCGACCGCAGCGCCGCTGCGCACGTGCGCGACCTGCGCCACCAGCAGGAGTTCCAGCGCGACCTCTCGGCGCTGTCCCACGACATCCGCACACCGCTTACCGGCGCCAAGGGCTATCTGCAGCTCGCGGCGGGCGAGAGCGACCCTGCGCGGCGCGCGCGTCTGCTGGGGATGGCTTCGGCGCGCATCGACGCCACCACCGAGCTTCTGGACCAGCTGTTCGCCTATACGAAGTCCGCCGACCCCGACCTCTCGCTCGACCTCGCGCCGGTCGCACTGAAACCGCTGGTCGAAGAGGTGCTGCTGGCGCACTACCCGGCATTCGACGAGCTCGGTTGGGAGCCCGCGGTCTCGTTGGGCGATGGGACCGTCTTGGTCGAGGCGGATCGGTCGGCGCTGTTCCGGATCGTGCAGAACCTCGTGGTGAACGCGCTTCGCCATGGCGCCGGTGCGCCGAAGGTCGCTTACCGCGCGGGGGAGGTCGAAGTCGAGCTCGTCGTCTCCAATCCCGTCGCGGAACCCGCCGCAATCGATGCGGAGCGCCTGTTCGAGCGCTTCTACCAGGCGAATGCCGCGCGGGGCGCAACCGGCAGCGGTTTGGGGCTCGCGGTCGCCGCGAACCTGGCGCATGCCATGGGTGCGAAGATCGCGGCGGCGCTTTCGGGTGACGAGCTCGCCATCACCCTCACGCTTCCCCGTGCGCAGGCGCGCTGAGGCGCCCGGACCGTGGTATCGATTCGATCGTCACCTACATAAGGTGATCTGAGGGGAAGCTAGCGCTTCCGCACGCGCCCGCCGCGAACCTCCCAGGTGCGGTCGGTGCACGCGGCGAGAAACGCATGGTCGTGGCTCACGAGCAGCAGCGCGCCGGGGTAGGCGGCCAGTGCCCGCTCGAGCGCCTCGACCGAATGCAGGTCCAGGTGGTTGGTCGGTTCGTCCATGATGATGAGGACGGGGTGCGCGAGCATGCCGCGGGCGAGCATGAGCTTGCGCAGCTCGCCGGGGCTCGTGCGGTTCCCTTCCAAGATGCGGTCGGGGTCCGAGTTGAGCTGGGCCACGGTTGAGAGGATGCGTCCGCGCTCGTCGGGTGTGAGCGCGTTCACGCAGCGCATGAGGTCGCATCTCGCTTCGCTTCCGACCTCTTGGGGGATGTCGAGCACGCTGAGCGCGGGGTCGATGCGCGTGCGGATAAAGTCGAGCAGGGTCGATTTGCCCGCTCCGTTGGGGCCCACGATGCCGATGTGATCGGTGTTGCCCACAAAGAGCTCGGGGAGCTCGAGCGCGGCGGGTCCGCAGGGGATCACGGTCGGCTCGAGATGGATGAGCGTCTTGCGCGGACTGGGCTGGGCGTCCAGCCAAAGGTCGCCATCGTAGCGTTTCGCCACGAACGCGGCGGCGACGCGTTCGCGGGCGGCGTCCATGCGTGCACCCATCTGCGACGAGAGCCTGCCCGCCTGGCCGTCTTTGCCCGTGTAGATGGCGAGGTCGATCTTGCCCTTGGCGGATTTGTCGCGCGGGTCGAGATGCTTCTTGCTGCGCCGTGCCTGGGCGCGTGCCGCCTCGTGTGCGCGACGGTCCTTCTCGGCGGCGAGTCTGGCGAGCTCCCCTTTGGCTGCGGCGCGCTCGCGGATCGCGCTCCCGCGTTCCAGCTCGGCTTGGGTGTGCGCGGCGGTGTAGCCGCCCGGTCGCACCACGAGCCCGCCCGCCTCGAACGAGACGCAGCGGTCCACGAGGGCGTCCAGCAGCGCGCGGTCATGGCTCACCAAGATGCCGATACCGCGATAGCGGGCGAGGGCGCGCGCGAGCTTGGAGCGCGCGTCCGCATCCAGATGGTTCGTGGGCTCGTCGAGCACCAGCACATCGGGTCGCGCCCAGAGCGCGCACGCGATCTGCAGCTTCTTGCGCTCGCCGAACGAGAGCGCTCCGAAGCGCCAGGGCATGTCGTCCGTGATCCGGAACGTCTCGTGCAGCAGGCGCGCGTCGCGTCCGTAGTCGAGGGCGAAGTCCGCGAGGTCCTCGGGCTCCTCGTCGGCATCTTGCGGGCAGAGCACGCACACGAGCCCGCGGGTCACCGATCCCGCATCGGGCTCGACCTCACCGGTCGCGATGCGCGCGAGCGTGGACTTCCCACAGCCGTTGTCGCCCAGCAGGCCGGTCCAGCCCGGGGCGAAGGCGACGGTGACGTCGCGCAAGATGGGTTCCGTGGATGAGGGATAGGTATAGCTCACATGGGAGAGTTGCAGCTGCATAGATCATGCTCCTTGCCGGACGCTCGATGCCCTGCATGACGGGCATCGCGTCCGCTCCGTCGGCAGCGCCGCCTGCGGCGAGCCGGGCGTTTCGATTCGAGGACATGTCTAGCGGATGCGCACCTGCTCCAACCCTTCCGCTCGGCCGATGGCGTCGCCACACGCGCTGCGGGCACCTGCTGCCCACTCGGCGAGCGCCTCCAGTATAGGGGAAGCGCGTTTGCCTGTCAGCCGTCGCGCGTGCGCTACACTGTCGCGTATCAAGCAACGTTTTGCCGCGGCGATTGCGAGCGGCCCGCGGCAGCACGTCGAGATGGAGGGGGGGATGCCTGATGGGTGCGTGGGAGCTCGACCTGCTGCACGCCCTGCAGCATCTTCACGTCCCGGTGATCGATATGGTCATGGTCGCCGCCTC
The DNA here is from genome assembly GCA_949294785.1 of uncultured Collinsella sp. Taxonomy (GTDB): domain Bacteria; phylum Actinomycetota; class Coriobacteriia; order Coriobacteriales; family Coriobacteriaceae; genus Coprousia. The sequence goes on along the minus strand of CASFIQ010000210.1, from coordinate 3,770 downwards.
GTCATCGGCGTTCCGCCTGGTCGCGCTCGCGACGGTCGTGCTGCCGCTGCTCGCGCGGCGGCGTACGCGGACGGCGGGCGTTGCGGTCATCGCGGCGGTCGCGGCCTCCGAACTCGCCGTGCCGCTCGTCAAGCTCGTCTTCGCACGCCCGCGCCCCTTCATGGTCGACGCCTCGGTCGCGCTCATCGTGCCGGAGCCGGGCGGGTGGTCGTTTCCCTCGGGCCATGCGGCATCGGCGTTCGCGGCGGCGGGCGCGCTCGCGGTATCGCTCGGGCGCGACCGCTGGAAGCTCTGGCTGCCGGCGGTCCTCGTCGCGGCGCTCATCGGCTTCTCGCGCCTCTACCTGTTCGTCCATTGGCCGACCGACGTCGCCGTCGGGGCGGTGTTGGGCTTCGTCGTCGGCACGCTTGCTGCGCGGGCCGTACGATGGGCAGCGCAGCACCGGGGCCATCGCGTGCCCGGGACCCGACCTTCGTGATGCCGTCCGCGCGGAGGACGGGGCGTCTGCGAACCGCGGTGCGATCGGCCGCGGGGAAGCCATGGAAAGGCCGGGGCCCGCGGCGGCGCGTCCTGTGTCGCGCAGGCGTCGCCGCCCCCGTCGCGCCTCAGAGCTCCTTCAGGAAGAACCGGTCCATGGTGGTGTGCGCGGTGGGCACCGGCTGCTCCACGCGCCGGTACCCCAGATGCGCGTAGAATCCGCAGGCGCGCTTCAGGCTGTGGTGCGTTTCCAGGTAGATACGGTGGTAGCCCATCTCGCGTGCCCGCGCCTCGACCTCCTCGATAAGGATCCTGCCCAGGCCGGAACCCTGCATGCCTTCGATAAGGTAGAGCTTCTGCAGCTCGCAGCAGCTATCGATTCCAGGGAACTCCGCGATGCCGGCCCCACCGGCCACGCGGGAGCCTCCATCGCGGTCGTCGTGGAGCACCAGGTAGGTGCGCTCGGCGGGCTTCTCGGCGTAAAACGCACTCAGGTGGTCGAGCTCCGGGTCGAAGTACGCCGTGCCGGGGATGTCCAACCCGTGCGCGGTAAGGCAGGCGCGCACGATCTGCGCGAGCGCGGCATCGTCTGCCGGCTCGATCTTGCGGACGGCAAGGCCGGCGGGCAGGACGGGCCCTGCCGAGGGCGCATCCGGTGCGCTTTCGATAACGGGGGAGCTATCGGAGCCATGCTTGCTCATATGACCACCTTTCCGCATGCGATGCTCTCATCATGACGCATACGGGGCGGCGATGCGCGGGAGGGCGCTTGCCGCAACCGAGATGCAACCAAACGTTGCGCGATGGTTGCGCGATAGGTGGTGGGCGACGGGCGCGCCTAGAACGGGAGACAGGCGCCCGCGGGGTCGGTCGCGCGCGTTCATCTGATGCGAAACGGGTATAGTCGCTAGCAGAGGGCGGCTCGCAAGAGGGCCGCGTGAACGAGGGAGGATCCATATGAGGTTCGTGTTGAGCGGCGACTCCGACTGCCCCATCGCGCGGATCGCGCTCGGCCAGGGCGAGTCCGTGAAGACCGAGAGCGGGAGCATGGTCTACTCGCGCGGGGTCGAGATCACCGGAGGGCTGAACACCAAGAAGAAGGGGCTCGGCGGCGTGTTCAGCGCCATCGGGCGTTCGATCACGAGCGGCGAGTCGATGTTCATCACCACCGCCACGGGCACCGCGCCCGCAGGCGAGATCGCCGTGGCGCCGCCCGTGCCGGGCAAGATCGTGGAGCTCAAGGTCGACGGCGCGAACCGGTACCGCCTGAACACGGGCGCGTTTCTCGCCTGCGACGAGGGCGTCGATTACACGATGGTGAGCCAGGGGCTCTCGAAGGCGATCTTCGGCAACACCGGCGGCCTCTTTGTTATGGAGGTCGCGGGCACGGGGTCGCTTCTGGTGTCCGCGTTCGGCGACATCATGGCGCTCGACGTCGACCCGGCAGAGCCGCTCACCGTCGACAACGAGCACGTGGTGGCGTGGGACGCCTCGCTCGACTACCATATCGAGGTCGCGAGCGGCATCTTCGGCTTCACGACGGGGGAGGGCCTGGTGAACACGTTCACCGGGCAGGGGCGCGTGCTGATCCAGACGCGCAACCTCGCGAACCTCGCCCAGGCGATGCACCCGTATCTGCCTACGACCTCGAACTAGGCGTTCAAGTCTTCCGGGGGCGGCACCGCGATGAACGGCGACCGCCTCCGGGGGAACGTTTAGCGATAGGTGACGGTCTCGGTGAGGGGCTTACGGCTCGCGTGGTTGGCGAGCGGCCCCGCGCCCTCGGCGGCGTGTCCCAGGTCCAGGAGCATGAGTATCTCCTCGTTCTCGGGCAGCCCCAGGCGCTCCTTGGCGAGCGCCGGATCGAAGTTGTTGATCCAGCAGCTGTCGAGTCCCGCGTCCGCCGCGGCGAGCACCATGTGCGTCGCCACGATGGTCGCGTCCTCGATGCCGGAGTCGCGCTCGCCGCCAGGGTAGGTGAAGACGTTCTTGGCATCGAACGCCACGGCGAGCACGCACGGCGCTCCGTAGCGGCAGGGCGTGAGCTCGTCCACGATCGCGAGCGCTTCGTTGCTCTGCAGCACGTAGACGTGCTGTTCCTGCAGGTTCTTCGCCGTCGGCGCGAGCCGACCGGCCTCGAGGACGCGCTCGAGCACCTTGGGCTCGACCGGGCGCGCGGAATCGTACCTCTTGCAGGAGTAGCGTTGGGCGATGACTTCTTGGAATTCCATACGGCGTCCTTTCTCGCGGATGGCGGCAAGGCTGCCTGCCGATGCGTTCTCCTACCAATGTAGCCGTTCGCGCCCGCAGGTGCGACTGCGGCGCGGGCGACGGCACACGCATTTCGCCAGCAGCTGTCCTGGGATCGCGCACTCGTTACAAAAAATGCGACTTGGGCGACATTGAAGTGAGGCGGTGCGAGCATAACGGCGCTGCGTCCCAACAAATGCCCAGTTCAAAAGCTTGCCGATTTTTGGTCTACTCGCTTCGATGCCTCGTTGCGTCGCCTAAATCGATAATAATTGTCAAGGCGCTCCGAAAACCGCTCGCCCGCGCGCGTTTCAGCCATGCATCGCGCTCTGGATGCGGGTGCTCAGAGTTCCACGATGCGCACGGTCTCGCCCCGTTCGCGCAGGAGATGAATGAGATCGCTGGTGGCGAGGACGACGGTCGCGGTGTTGTCGCAGGGGTGGGCGAGCAGCTGCCCGTTCCGCGCGACCTCGGCATCAAGGACGACTTCGACTCGGTGCGTGCAATCGTTCAGGGCGCCGAGCGGGGTGACCGCGCCGGGGGCGAGCCCGAGCAGCCGCTGCAGGTCGTCCGTCGAGGCGAACGAGAGGCGCCGCGAGCCGATCGCCGCCTGGATCTCCTTCAGGTCCCGCCGCTTGGTATCCGGCATGACCACCAGGTAGTGGGCGCGGTGCTTGTCGTCGCGCAGGAAGAGGTTCTTGCAGGCGAGCTCGGGGTGGGGAATCCGGGCGGCGCGCGCCTCTTCGACTGTCAAGACCGCTTCGTGCTCGTAAAGCTCGTAGACGATGCCTGCGCGATCGAGCACGCCGAGCGTCGCCGCCTTATCGAGCATGGAAGCCCTCCTAACCGCAGGTCGCGCTTCTTCTAAAGAGCAGAGCTAGAACGTGACGGTGACGGGGCCCGCGGTGAACGAGCAGAAGGTCGCGGTTGCGTTCTCCAGGGCGAAGACCTCGCAGTTGCCGTCATCTGCCGCGTACATGCCCTTGAGGCTCGGATGCTCGTCGAGCACCGCCTGGCGCGCTTCCACGCGGTCGTCCATCACC
>CASFIQ010000209.1 GCA_949294785.1 uncultured Collinsella sp. | reverse complement strand
TCGTCGCAGGTGGTGTGCAGGGTGCGCATGGCCTTGATGTAGGCGTGATCGGCCTCCTCCTCGATGGAGTTGAGCTTGATCACGTGCTCGCTCAGGCTCTTGGAGCGCTTGAACTGCGGAAGCTCGCGCAGAAGCTCGCGCATCTCGTCGCAGGCGCGCTCGATCATACCCACCAGCTCAAGGGCATCCGGGCGGATGGTGCGGATGTTGTCGAAGTAGATGCGGTGCAGCACGCCCTCGATCCGATCGATCACGGTGTCGAGGTTCTCGCTCATGAGGGCGATGTCCTCGCGCTCGATCGGCGTGACGAACGCGCGCACGAGCGCATCGTGGATCTCGTGCTTCTTCTCATCCGCAGCCTGCTCCAGCTCATGCATGGCGTCGGTCGCCGGCTTCAGGTTGTCCGGATCGAAGTCACGCATGACGTCGGCAAGCAGCTGCGCCGCCTTGCACGAGAGCTCGGCGCACTCGCTGAAGGTGTCGAAGTAGAACGCGTCGTTTTTCCTGGCCATTGGTGGTTCCTCCCTTATGAGCGACCGGGGCACTCCCCCGCCGTCTCCTGCAAACAACAACCGGCGCGCGCGGACGTCCCGCGCGCCGGGACCGGACGATTAGAAGACGAACATGAAGACCTTCGCCATGACGTAGCTGATGAGGCCGCATCCCGGGAAGGTGAAGATCCAGGTGAGCATCATGTCGCGCACCACGGCGAAGTTGATGGCGGAGATGCGCTTCACCGCGCCCACGCCCATGATGGCGCTGGTCTTGCAGTGCGTGGTGGAGACGGGGATGCCGAAGAGCGTGGAGAGCAGGATCGAGATGGCGCCGGCGAGGTCCGCGGAGAAACCCTGGAACTTCTCGAGCTTGACCATATCCATGCCGACGGACTTGATGATCTTCTCGCCGCCGACGCTCGTGCCCACGCCCATGACGGTGGAGCACAGAAGCATGAGCCATACGGGGATGACAGCACCCGAGACATCCGGCTGACCGTTGCAGAAGGCCACACCGAGCAGCAGCACGCCGATGAACTTCTGACCGTCCTGCGCGCCGTGCATGAAGCTCATGAAGGCCGCGCCCAGGATCTGCAGGTACGTGAACGCGCCGTTGGCACGCCGCCGGTCCACGTTGACGCAGGCTATGGTGAGCAGCTTGCAGATTCCCCAGCCCAGGGCGAAGCCGACCACGAGGCTCAAAACCAGGCCGTAGATCACCTTCACCCACTCAGCGCCGTTCACGCCGTCGAGGCCGCCGTGGATGGCGAGCGCCGCACCCGTGAGGCCGGCGATGAGGCTATGGCTCTCGCTGGTGGGGATACCGAATATCGAGGCGCCCACGCTGTAGACGACGATGGAGAAGAGCGCCGCGCAGAGCGCCACCAGTGCCTCGTTGGTATTGGTGCCGAAATCGACCATGTTGGAGATGGTCGAGGCGACCGAGGCGTTGATGTGCGTCATGATGAGCACGCCCAGGAAGTTGAAGATGGCGCTCATGATGATCGCCGGGCGAACGTTCATGCAGCGCGTGGAGATGCAGGTGGCGATGGCGTTGGGGGCGTCCGTCCAACCGTTGACGAAGATGACGCCGAGCGTGAGCAGGACCGTGATCGCCAGGATGGGATTCGACAGCACCTGCTGCAAGAACAGACCGAGTGAGACGTCCAAGAGTACTCGCTTCCCTCACAGTGCGCGCCGGTATCGACCAGCGCGTTTCATACGCTCACCATTTTAGCGGTTCATGACCGCACTCTGACGCTCAGCTGATATTTTGATGACCGATGCTAGGGCTATATGAGAGTGGATTCAGCATTTACCTGCGATTATTTTGATACCGTTCGCGGTTCTTTACATTCTCCTGATAATGGCCTTACGCATGGATGATGGGAAATGCGCAGGTTTCGCCCATGTCGCGCCGCACGTGCTACAATCGACCACGCGAAGCGGGCCAGACGGTCGCGCGCGGGGCGGCGGGTTTCCCCAAAGCGCCTGCGTGAGGAAAGTCCGGGCTCCACAGGGCAGGATGCTGGTTAACGACCAGGCGGGGCGACCCGACGGATCAGTGCCGCAGAAAAGAAGACTCCCACCTGCGCCTCGGCGTAAAGGGAAAAGCTGAAACGGTGGTGTAAGAGACCACCAGCGCCGCGGTGACGCGGCGGCTTGGTAAACCCCATCCGGAGCAAGCGCGAATAGGAGCGCCATGGGCCGGCCCGGCCCGCGCTCGGGTAGCGTGCGAGGAGCCGCATGGCAACATGCGCGCCAAGATAAATGACCGTCCTCGACAGAACCCGGCTTATCGGCCCGCTTCGCATATCCCCCCCCAACCGATATCTCGAGTGAGCAGCCATCTCGGCCAGAGGATGCATGCTCTCTGCCCGTTGCCATAGCGCTCATAGCCAAAACGGACCGCATTTGCACGATTGCCCCTCCCGGGACCCTCGGGCGCTCGGCCGCCATATGGGCTTTTCCCATGCGATGCCGGTCGGCAAATCCCTAATCCGCGCCGATCGGCCCGGATAATCGTGCAAACCCGGTCCGTTTTGGCTACCGGGGATCGCAGGTGCATGAAAATGGGACCGGCCCGATCTAGTCGGAGCGGTCCCAAGGCGTTCACCGGATACCGTCGTCAGCGAAATGTACCGCTGGCACCAGCCTGGCGAGGCTGCGGAATCGCGCAAGCGTACCTGGTTGTCCCCGTTAGAGGCCCATCTCGGCCTTGAGGCGCGCCAGCTCGTCGTCCACCGCGGCGGTGGAGCCGGCCTCGGCGTACTTCTGCTCGAGGGCCGCGGCGGCGTCCTCGGGAGCGGCGTTGAGCTCGGCCTCGGCGTTAGCGCGGTCGAGCATCTCATCGGCCTTGGCCTCCATGCGGTCGAACGCCTCGAGGGCGCCCTCGGCCTTGTCGCCGGCGCTGGAGAGGTCGTTCACCTTATCCTGGGTCTTGGCGACGGCGACCTTGGCCTTGATGGCCTCGCGGCGGCCCTTGAGCGCCTCGATGTCGCCCACGAGCTTGTCATGCATGGCACGCATCTTCTCGGCGTTCTCGCGCGCGGCCTTCGCGGCGGCCTCGAGACCCTCGCCCGCGGCGACGAGCTGCTGCTTCTTAGCCAGGAAGGTGCGGGCATCGCCCTCGTTGCCGGCCTTGAGCGCCTGGCGCGCCAGGTCCTCGTACTTGGCGACCTCGGCGGCGTTCGCGTCGGCGGCGCGGCGGGTGCGCGTCTCCTCCGCCATGACGCCGGCGGTCTCCTGCTTCACCTCGGCGAGCGACTCGGTGAGCTCGCGCAGGTACTGGTCGACCATCTTCGCCGGGTCCTCGGCGCGGTCGAGCAAGTCGTTGATGTTGGCCTTGATGATGTCGCTGAAACGGTCGAGCATGCCCATGTGGCATTCCCCTTTCTGTGTCAGGCGGGCACGACGCCCGCGATGCATACCTATCCTCACGCCCGAAAAGCCGGACGTCGATAGCGTCAATCTATCTTTGAATCATCCCCGTCACCAGCGCCGGCCGAGGGGCGGTACTTCTCCTCGAGATCATCGAGGTCCTGGTCGCCGAAGGTCTCGAGCGGCGTCTCGAGCGCCTCCTTGAGCTTCTCCGCCTCGCGCTCCTTGCTTTGGCGGTAGCGCTTCACGCCGACGAAGACGAGGGCAGCCACCACGACCACACCGCCCACGATGGCGATGGGCACCACCGGGGACACCGTGACCGACATGATGCGCTCGCCGGTGTCGGCGAAGGCGTTGGAGAAGATCTCCTCCTCGCTGATCGAGTAATCGCTGTACCAGCGGTCCAGATAGCTCGACAGTATGTTGATCGCCTCGTCATCCATGATGGCGCCCACCTGGGTGCCCATGGCGTAGCCGGCGTTGAACGACCCGGCGCCATCGTCGCAGAAGACGAGCAGGAAGTGGGCCTCGTCGTCGAAGAGCTCCTCGTAGAGCCTCTCGGCCTCGCTTGAAAGAGCGCTCACCGAGGTGGTGGTGCCGTTCGGCAGGATGTAGACGTAGGGCGCCACACCGGTCTTGTCATGGAACTCCTTGAGGCCGCGCTCCAGCTTCGAGGAATCGCGAATCCAGCCGCCGTCGGCATCGGTGAACCACCCGGTGATGTGTGCGGAATCGGCAGGAAGCGCCTCGCGCTCGACGGTCGAAGAGGGCACGTCCGCGGTACCGCCCGAACCTGCCGCACCCGACCCGCACGATGCGAAGGTGCTGATGAGCGCGAAGATGAGCGCAAGCGCCACGATGAACCCGAGGATGGTCCCGCAGCCTCCCATGCAACCGGCGCCACCGGCACCGGGCGCCACCGGACCCGCCGGGCCGCCCATAGGCGCCGGGCGGCGCGACGAGGTGGCGCGGCCCAGGCTCATCCCGGCGAGAAACGGCCAGAAGCTGCTGCCGCCGCCGCTGTAGGCGCGACCGGGAGGCGGGCCCGCAGGCCTTCCGCCGAACCCGCCCCCGAACGAGCCGAAGCCGCCCGAGCGACCGCTCCTGCCCCTGCCGGCGCCGCCCGAGAAGCCGCCCGAACGACGGAAACCGCCTGAGAAGCCGCCCGAGCGACCGCCGCCGAAGCCGCCTCCGCCACCTGACCTGCCCATGGAAACCATCCTTTCAGCATGCCCGCTCGTGGAGTCGGACCGCTCGCAAGATCGTCTAGCTCCCTACATTATGACCGAGTTGACCCTGAAAAAACGAGAAGCGCCCCCGATGATACGGAGGCGCTTCAATCACTGGCTCAATCTAGCCTAGTCGAGATCGTCCATCCCGAAGTTGTCGATCGGGGCGAAGGGATCGGCGACCGGGGCGGGCGCCGGCTCGGGCGCAGGCACGGGCGCCGGCGCGGGCTCGGGAGCGGCGGAACCGACCGGGGCGGAGGACATGAGGTCCGCCGGGAAGGAGTTCTGGGCGTCGTCCATGAAGTGCTGGAGCAGCTTCAGGTACTCGTTCTTGAAGTCCTCGCGGGAGGCCTTCAGACGGTCGATCTCCTTGAGCTCCTCCTGCTTCTCCTGCAGCGCCTGGCGGATGACCTCGCGCGCCTTGGCGTCGGCCTCGTCGCAGATACGCTGGGCGTTGGCCTGCGCGTCGTTGACGATGTTGTCGGCCGTCTGCTGGGCGGCGATGAGCGCTGCGGAGATCTGGCGCTCGGAGGCGGAATAGTCGGGCTGCGGCGCGGCGACGGGGGCCGGAGCGGGCTGGTTGGCAAGCTGGGCCTGCGCCTCGGCGAGCTGCTGCTCGGTGGCGGTCAGGCGGTTCTTCAGATCGACGATCTTGGAGAGCATCGCGTCGACCTCGGCGGAAAGCTGCTCGAGGAAGACATCGACCTCGGCGGGATCATAGCCGCGCTTGGCCTCGGAAAACGTCTGAGCCTGGATGTCAGCGGGTGTGATAGCCATCAAAATCTCCTTTACCTCGCTTGCGTCGGCGCTGCTCGCCGACCATGCGTCTAGACCAGTATACCTATAACGATTCTCGCGAGCACATTCAGCACGAGAATCGCAATCACCGGCGAGAAGTCGAGCCCGCCCATGGGCGGGATGAAGCGGCGGAACAGCGAGAGCCAGGGCTCGCAGATCTGGCGAAGCACCACCGCGATGTCGTAGACCAGGCTGCCCTCGCGGATGGGGAACCACGAGAGCAGGATGTAGACGACGATGAGGGTCTCGTAGAAGTTAACGAGCGTCGATACGAGCTGCGCTATCTGATAAATGGCGACCGACCCCCGCTACTTGAGGTAGCCCTGCTGGCGGAGCTTCTGAAGGTCGGAGTCCTTGACCTCGCAGCCGGCCGGCAGCACCATGAACAGGCGGTCGCCGACCTCCTTCACGGTGGCGCCGAAACCGCAGGCGAAGCCGTAGCTGAAGTCCAGCACGCGCTTGGCGATCTCGGTGCGAACGCCCACGAAGACGAGTGCCACGGGCTGCTTGGTGCGGACGCGGCGCACGACCGTCTCCACGTCGTCATAGCTCTCAGGGCGGAGGATATAGGCCGGGAGCTGCGGCGAGGAGGCGAGGATCTCGGAGGCGCGGTCGTCGACGCGCGAGGTCGGCGCGGGCGCGGGCGCGGCCTGCGCGTAGGCGCGGGACTGCGCGGCGAAGCTCGACGGCGTGTCGTAGGCACCCGCCTGATAGCCACCCGCCTGGTAGGCGTCCTGGGAACGCGCGGGCGGGTTGTAGGTGGCGGCATGACGGTCGGCATCGCCCACCAGCTGGCCGCTTCGGGTGTAGACGGCGACGGACTCCGCCTCACCGCGATGGGTCTGCCCCAGAAGCCCGTTGGAGGGCTCGGAGCTGCTGCGCGGGCGAGCGGCGCCTACCGCCGAGACGTCGGAGCCGGCGTAATCGTCGTAGCCGTCGCCCTCGTAGTAATCGTCGTAGCCGTCCTGGGCGTAGTCGTCCTGGCCGTAGCCGGCGCTCGCCTGACCGAACGGAAGCCTGCTTTTGATGTCATCGAGAAAACCCACGGTCATCAACCTCTCAGCGCTTCGCGCGCGACGGGCAGCACCCGTCTTCGAAACGATTTTGCTGCTATTTTATCCCAAACGCGGGGTCGAACACCACACGACCCAGCCGAACGAGCGTGGAACCCTCCTCGACGGCGACCTCGAAATCCTCGCTCATGCCGCAGGAGAGCTCCCCGAGATCCATCTCGGGCACGCGTCTGCGCAGCTCATCGCGCAGCTCGCGCAACCCTGCGAAGGTACGACGCGCCACGTCGAGCTCGCCCCGCGGCGCCATGGTCATGAGGCCGCGCACGCGAATTCCACGAAGTCCGCTCAGCTCGTCGAGGCCGCACACGAGCTCCTTGGGCGAGAAGCCGCTCTTGGACGCCTCCCCGGACACGTTGACCTCGATGAGTACGTCAGCCGGCGCGGCGAGCGCGCCCGCCTCCATGCGGCGCAGCGCGCGCTCGGAGACAGAACGCGCGAGGTGCAGCGAGCTCACCGAGTGGATGAGCTCCGCGCGGCCCAGCACGGCGTTGATCTTGTTGGTCTGCAGGTTGCCGATCATATCGAAGCGCACCGGGGGCACCCCGGGCACCTGGGCGAGCGCCTCGAGCTTGCGCACGAGCTCCTGCGGGCGATTCTCGCCGAACAGGCGCCAGCCCGCGCGGATGGCCGCGAGGACCTCGGCGGGGCCGACGGTCTTCGACACGGCGAGGCGCGCCACCTCCGCTTCGTCGCGCCCGGCGCGGCGGCACGCCTCGGCAATGCGCTCCGAGATCTCTCGACGGCGCTCCTCCAGAAACGCGAGATAGCGCTCGTCATCGAGGTCCCGGCGGCACGGCGCGGCCCCCGCCGCCACCGGCGCCGGGGCCGCGACGGAGGCGGTTGCCACCCGATCGGTTTCCTCGATATCCTTCTCAGACATAGTCGGCCCTCTTCCCTATCGCTTCCCCCATGGTAGCGCAAGGGCGCGGCCCCATGCGGGAACCGCGCCCATGAGCGCCGAATATGCCGAATGTGTAAACGCGGGTGCCTAGTCCGCGTCCACCGCATCCTCCTCGTCCTCGTCGTCCTCTTCGTCCTCGACGGGGATGTCGATGAGGCGCTTGAGCGAGGCGGGGATCTCGTCCGCGGGGATCTGCGCGACGGCCTTGGCATCGACCTCGGGCACCAGCACCACGCCCTCGCCGGAGGGGACGCGCAGCGCCTCGAGCTCCTCCTCGTCGAAACCGGCGATGTCGACGGTGTTCCAGCGCTGGCCGGTCACCAGGAACATCACGCGGCTCGCCGCGTCGATCGAGTACTGGGCGCAGCGGTCCAGGTAGCGCGAGATCATGATCACACGGCGCAGGTTGTCGTAGGACGCGTCGTCGGTGAGCTCGATCGCCGCCATGCGGTCGTAGGCGCGGAAGAACTCCTCGTAGGCGCCGTGGGCGGATTCCTCCTGGTCGTTCAAGGTGCGCAGCAGCGTCAGGTCGTTCGAGACCAGCACCGCCGCCGAGCTCCCCATCACCTGGAAGACGCCGCGCGCCTCCTGCTCCACGAGCTCGATGAGCTCGGCGGGGAGCTCGATCCCGCTCTTGACGCGCAGCTTCGCGGCGCGAGCGGCGCGACGGACCTTGTCGCACATGCGCTGCAGGCAGAAATCGGTGTAGATGATGGTCTGCAGCGTACGGAAATCCGACGCGACGGGGCCCTGCGTGGCGATGAGGTTGTAGCAGACCGCCTCCAGGTTCGCGCAGCGCGCATCGATCCTGAGCGTGCTCTTCTGCGTCTTGCTGGCGAGCTTCTTGTCGCCCGTCACGAAGGCGCGCACCGCATCGTGCATGGCGAGGTCGATCGCCTCGTAGATGGAGAGCATCTCGTGACGGGCCTCGATAAGCTGGCGAGTGAACAGTTTGCGCATGTAGGGACTCCAATCAGATGCAAGGGGCGCAAAATCGGGGCGCCACGGACCGCCCGCGACGCTCTCGAAGCAACTCTAGCAATCCATCGTAAGGCCCATGTAAAGGGAATGCGTGCTGTCTGCAGGTGAGAGGGCCGATCGCCCGGAAGCGCCTTGCCCGCCCTCGCAAAGGGAGGTTGCCCAGCCCCGCGGGGAGGCTGCCCACCCTCGCGAGGGGAGACTGCCCACACCCCCGCGGGGAGGCTATCCCCGGCGCCCCATCACCGCATGACCGCGACGGCCGCATACCGCCCGCAGGTGCCGTCCTCGGCGCGATAGGAGAAGAAGCGATCGTTGTCGCGGATGGTCGAGAGGCCCGCGTCGCAGATCGCGTCCGGCGCGACGCCCGCCTCGACGAGGGCGAAGCGAATCGCCGCCGACAGGTCGAGGAGACGCCCCGGGTTGGGCTCGATGCAGGGGAAGCGCTCGCAGAAGCGCCCGAGGAGCTCTTCGGAGACCTGGTACTCGTCCCCGCGGATATGCGGACCGATCCAGGCTCGGAGCTCCGCGGTCGACGCGCCCGCGGCGGCCGCGAGTTCGCGAGCGGCCTTGCCCGCGATGCCGGCGAAGGTGCCCTTCCAACCCGAATGCACGACGGCGAAACCACCAGGGCAGGTGAGCACCACCGGCACGCAGTCGGCGAAGCACAGCATCACCGGCACGCCCGGCGCACGGCACACGATGGCGTCGGCGCCCTCGGCGGCACGGCAGGAGATGTCAGCGAGCTCGACGGCGCTTCCCTCCCGGATGGTGAGAACCGTGTCGCCATGCACCTGGTTGGGGACGATGAGCCGCCCGATCGCATCCTCGCAGCCGAGCGCGGCGAGCACGCGGCGGCGGTTCTCGGTGACCGCGTCCGGGTCGTCCCCCACATGGGTCCCCAGGTTGAGCGATGCGTACGGGGCGCGCGAGACACCGCCCGTGCGCTCCGTGAAGCCGAACGCGACGCGACCGTCGCATGCGCCCACCAAGGCAACGCCGCCGCGGACAGCGCGCTCTAGTTTGCTCTCGGGACGATCCAGCATATCGATCGAACCATCCAATCTGCGGTCTGTAGATCACATACCCTGTCTAAGGGATATGGTAGCGATTCTTTATTGTAGCGATTGTTTCCCCTATCGATCGCGATTCGCACGCCTGAGACCAGCGAAGCCGCGGCACGGCTGGCATATCGATGGAGCACGGGAGGTGTCGGATAGGGAGCCGTGAAAAAAGGTCCCCGGACCGCAAGCGATCCGGGGACCTACGAGAAGGCGTTGCAAGCGAAGTGCTGGAAATAAGCCTTAGAAAGAACCGCGCTTCAGGAAGTCCGGCAGCTCGAACTGGTCGTTGCCGAAGTTGTGAACCTCCTCGCCGCCGATCTTGCGGGTACTCGGAGCGGCAGCGGGCTTCGCGGCGGCGGCGTGCTGCGGCTCGGCCTTGGGCGCGCTGAAGAGGTCGTCCTGGCGGTTGACGTTGACGTCGGAGAAGCCGGTGGCGATGACGGTGATGCGCACCTGGTCGCCGAGCGACTCGTCCACCACGGTACCGAAGATGATGTTGGCCTCGGGATCGACGGCGTTCGCGACGAGGTCGGCGGCGTCGTTGATCTCCTGGATACCGAGGTCCTTGGAGCCGGCGATGGAAAGCAGGACGCGGGTGGCGCCGTCGATGGAGCTCTCGAGCAAGGGGCTCGAGATGGCCTGCTGGGCGGCATCGACCGAACGGTTGTCGCCGGAGGCGGTGCCGATGCCCATCATGGCGGTGCCGGCCTGCTTCATGATGGTCTTGACGTCGGCGAAGTCGAGGTTGATGACGCCGGGCACGGTGAT
>CASFIQ010000208.1 GCA_949294785.1 uncultured Collinsella sp. | reverse complement strand
CAACGAGCTCTGGGACCGCTACCAAAAGCCGCTCTTCGTGGTGGAGAACGGCCTGGGCGCCCGCGACGCGGTGGAGGCCGACGGCTCCATCAACGACGACTATCGCATCGACTACCTGCGCCGCCACATCGCCGCCATGCGTGATGCCATCGACGAGGACGGCGTTGAGATGCTCGGCTACACCGCCTGGGGCCCCATCGACCTCGTGAGCGCGAGCACCGGCGAGATGTCCAAGCGCTATGGCTTCATCTACGTCGACCGCGGCGACGACGGCGGCGGCACGCTGGAGCGCCGGCGCAAGAAGAGCTTCTGGTGGTACCGGCGCGTGATCGCGACCAACGGGGCTGACCTCGGCGACGCCGAGTAGCCCCGCCGCGTCGGCCCGGCGGGAAGGGAGGTGTGCGGCACGGGACCGGCGGGGCAGACCGCACCAGGGGGGCCACCCCACCATGCATTCTGCGCGGCTTGTTAGCGCGCAACTGGGAAAGCGCACGATCGATTCGGCAGAATGCATGCTAGATGAGCGCCCCCGCAACGGAGTTCCATCGACAGCGGGCCCGGGCGCGAGTTCTTCTCGCCGCCCCGGCCATGACACAGGGAGGGCTTTCCATGGGAAAGTACCAGGCACTCGCGGCCGACATCGTGGCCGCCGTGGGAGGCCCGGAGAACATCTCCGGCCTCACGCACTGCATCACCCGCCTGCGCTTCAAGCTGCGCGACGAGTCCAAGGCAGACGATGACGCCATCAGGGCCATGGACGGCGTGGTCACGCTTATGAAGAGCGGCGGCCAGTACCAGGTGGTCATCGGCAACCACGTGGCCGACGTCTTTGCGGACGTCATGCCGCTCACGGGCCTCGCCGAGGGCGGCGCCGCAGAAGGCGCCGCAGACGACGAGCCCTCCGTGCCGGCAAAGCCGCTCGATCGCTTCATCGACGTCATTTCTGGCATCTTCCAGCCCATCCTGGGCATCATGGCCGCCTGCGGCATGATCAAGGGCTTCAACACGCTCTTCTTCACGCTGGGGCTCTACCCCGAGACCGCCGGCGTCTACATCATGCTCAATGCCATCGGCGACGGCCTCTTCAACTTCCTGCCCATGTTCCTGGGCTACACGGCCGCCAAGAAGTTCGGCATGAAGCCAATGGTGGGCCTCGTGATCGGCGCGATCATGTGCTACCCGGGGATTCAGAAGTCCACGCTCTCTGCCGCGGCAGAGCCCCTCTACACGCTCTTTGCGGGCACGATGTTCGAGTCCCCGGTCTACGTTGACGTGCTGGGGATTCCCTTCGTGGCCATGGACTACACCGCTACGGTCATCCCCGTCATCATCGTGACTTGGTTTGCCAGCAAGTGCGAGCGACTCTTCACCCGCATTGTGCCCGACCTCGTGAAGTTCTTCTTCGTGCCGTGCCTCACGCTTCTGGTGTGCATCCCCGTGGGGCTGCTGCTCATCGGCCCCATCGCGACCTTCGCGTCGCTTCTTATTTCCGAGACGGTCATCGCCATCCGCAATGTGAGCCCGCTCATCGCCGGCGGCATCGTGGGCCTCACCTGGCAGATTCTCGTCATCTTTGGCCTGCACTGGGGCTTTATCCCGGTCTACATCAACAACATCGTGACCTATGGCTACGACAACGTCATGATGCCGTTCTTTGCCTGCACCTTTGCCACGAGCGGCGTGGTCCTGGCCATCTTTCTGCGCACAAAGGACAAGAAGCTCAAGGAAATGTGCCTGCCCAACTTCATCTCCGGCATCTTCGGCGTGACCGAGCCCGCCATCTACGGCATCCTGCTGCCACTCAAGAAGCCCATGGTCATCAGCTGCATCGCAGGCGGCATCGGCGGTGCGTTCCTCGGCGCCCTCAACTTCCGCAAGTTCTCGATGGGCGGCATGGGCATTTTCGAGTTCCCGGCCATGGTCGCGCCTGACGGCACGCTCGACAACCTCTTCGTGGCCTTTGCAGGCGTGCTCATTGCCATGACGATCGCCTTCGTGGCGACCTTCGTCCTCTATCGCGACAAGGACGTTGCCCCGGAGGGCGCGGGCGAGAAGGACGCGCGGGTCCCCGCCATCTCCCCGGCTCCCGCCGGCGAGCTTGTCATCGGGAGCCCCGTCGAGGGCGAGGTCATGGAGCTCTCCGAGCTCGCGGACGCCGCCTTTGCCTCCGGGGCGCTTGGACGCGGCGTCGCGGTGCGCCCGACCTCGGGCACGGTCGTCTCGCCGGTGGACGGCACGCTGACCACGCTCTTCCCCACGCTGCATGCGATGGGCATCACCTCCGATGACGGCGTCGAGCTCCTCATCCACGTGGGACTGGACACCGTGAACCTCGAGGGGAAGGGCTTTACCGCCTTCGCCCGGCAGGGAGAGCGCGTGAGGCGTGGCCAGAAACTGCTGGAGATCGACCTTGATGCAGTGACGGCGGCGGGCTACAGCGCGGACACGCCGCTCATCGTGACCAACTCGGACGACTTTGCCGAGGTGGCGACCGTGGGGAAGGGGCACGTGCGCGGGCTTGACGCGGTCCTGCGCGTGAGCCGGTAGCGCCCACGGGGACGCAGGGCACGGAGAACGAGAAGGACCCGGACGGAGCCCACGCGGGCGCCCGGCCGGGTCCTTGGTCATAGGGTGGGAGGGCGACTACGCGTCCTTCTCGCCCGTGCCCCGCTGCTCGCGCAGGGCGGGGATGATGCGCTTGACGACCCAGAAGATCACGGCCACGACGACGATGGCGATGATCACGTACTTGACGACGTCGGAGACCCACTCCGCCTGGGCGGTCACCGTCTCCCAGGCGCTGCCGGCCGC
>CASFIQ010000207.1 GCA_949294785.1 uncultured Collinsella sp. | reverse complement strand
GTGCGTACGGCAGGTCGGACGGGGGTGCTGCGGGGCGGGCCGATGCCCCTTCGCCTGCCGGCGCCTCCTGCGGTGCGGGGGCGTCGTCTGCCGCGCGAGCATCATCCTCCCGGGGCGCGGGCGCCCCCTCGGTGCGCTCCTCGTCGGTGAGGAGCGCCTCGCAGGTCGCGTCGGCGGCCTCGCGGATGGCGTCGAGCTTGGAGAGGTCGATCTTCACCGTGCGCGGCGCATGGGCGGTCTTCCAGGCGAGCCAGGTCTCGATCTCGCGGTCGATGATGCGCTCCAGGTACTTCGCCTCGGCACGATTCTGCAGCCGCGGTTCGAAATCGAGCGCGATGCGGAGCTTCCGGTCCACCGCGCGCATGATGGCGCCGAGCACCTGGCTGCGCTCGGTGGCACCCAGATGCCGCCTGCAGGTCCAGAATCCGTCACGGCAGCGGTAGATGCGTATGGGGTCCAGTGCGTACTCGGTATCCGGATGACGGCGCTCCTCGAAGAAGACCGCCGAGCCGAACAGGGTCACGGGCGTCTCGGCGAGCTCCCCGAAGAGCGTCTCGATCAGCCCGGCCTTGCGGTTCTTGCGGTAATAGGAGAGCATGCGCACGTAGACGGCGCAGGCAACGTGGACGAGGTCGCGCTCGTGCTCGCGGAAGAGCCTCGATTGCGAGATGCGGTAGGTCGAGGCGGCCTCGATCGCGGCGACGAGGCGCGCCTCCGCTGCCTCCTGTGGTGGCAGGGGGAGCACGGGCGCTTTCTTTGGCGTGGGCCCTCCGGCGAGCGCGGGGTCGAACGGGGCGCTCATGCGGACGAGCTCGGCCACGGCGCGGTCCGCCGCGATTACGGGGTCGCCGGCGAGGAGCGCCGGATCGAGACCGTGGTAGACCACATAGTCGCGCAGCCAACCGCGCACGTAGCGGTCGATATCGGGGGCGAATTCGCGGTACGCCCGCCAGAACGAGCGGATCTTCTCGAAGCCGTCCGCGGGGTTTTCGACACCGATCCCGCAGAGGAGCTCGTAGAGGTACACGTAGGCGAACGACAGCGAGGTCTGCTCCACCTCGCCGCGGCGCACCCGCGCACGCCAGGTGAAGTAGCCGCGGAGCTGCTGGTCGCTCATCGCGTTGTAGGTGGGGAAGTACGAGGCGAAGCGGCCGTGATAGGGGCAATCGTCCTCGAAGTCCTCCATGATGCGCGCCTGCCGGAAGAACAGCTCCGCCTCAGAGAGCCATCGCCCGCCGCGCCGGCCCGATTCGTCGTAGCGGGACACCGCGCGCATCTCGCGATAGCGCTCGGGCAGGTAGTTGGCCATCTGGCGGCCGGTTCTCACCAACGGCTCCGCGTCGTGGACCGTATCGGAGAAATGGGCGGAGCGGCGCAGGCGCTCGCTGCCGTTGATGCGTGCGATCAGCTCCTGGATGTCGATGGGTCCGCGCTCCACGCCGCTCCCCCCTCTCGTCTTGCCGGGTATGTGGGAATCACTCCATCATACCATAGAGCCAAACAGACGTTCGGATAAACGGGAACATGGAGCGCGCACGCCCCGTGACCGGCAGCAATCGCTTCCGTCGGCGATGTCGTGCCGTCAGCGATGTCAGGTCGTCAGCGGTGTGATGCCTTTCCGTCCGCCCCGTTCCTCGTGTCGACGAGGGCGAGAAGGCCCGCCGGGTCGATGTAGGGTACGGGGGAGGGGTGATAATCGTGTGCGTCGCGGGTGACGATGTAGTCGCACCGCGCCTCGCGGGCGGTCTCCACCTGGACGGCGTCCTCGTAGTCGGCGAGCGGCGAGTCCAGGGCGAGCTTGCATGCCGCCACCGAGGTGGGCACCAGCTCGCAGGCGGCGAACAGGTTCGATAGCGCTTCGCGTGCCAGGTCATCGCCGAATGCCTTTTTGAGGATGTAGTAGAGATCGGTTGCCTGCGATGTCGAGAAGCATGCATCGAATCGCTTGCCGCCGATGCGCCTTAAGAGGTCTCGCGCCGGGGCGCTATGGGGAACCCTGCTGGCAATCGACATGTCCAGCAAGACATTCGTGTCGAGATAGAGGCGTATTCTCCAGCTCATGATGGATCATCCTCCGGATAGCGGGGGAGATAGCCACCGCGGCGGAGCCGGCGCTCCTCGATCAGCTTCTCCACGTCGAGGTCATCGGCTAGATTCAGATTCATGCCGATAAGCCGCTCCGCCGCCTCGCGCCGATTGCGGTTGGGGTCGGTCCAAAGCCCGATGACCTGCCCGTTGCGCGTGACCTCGTAGTCGAAGTTCGCGACGTTGCGCATGTAGGTGCCGAAGTTCTGGCGGAATTCCGATGCGGTGATGCGGATAGGCTCCTGTGCCATGGACGCCTCCTCGAACGTGGGAATGCCATCCATATTGTACAAAATAAGATTGGAATCTTGTACAAAAGGAGCTTCAAGGGTTCTTTCACGTGCGGCTTCCATCAGAGGGCCCGTCCCTCGGTCGCCTCGGTGCGCAGGCGCCCGCGCCGGGGGCCGCGGCAGCCGCCGGCCATGAAGTCGTGCTCGTGCAGAAGGTCGTTGATGAGGCGCGTGAGGCGTCGGCGCGCGATGATGACCTCATGGTCCGTGGGCTGCGCGAGTGCATCGCGGCCGCGGGCGAACAGCCGGGCGAGCTCGTCGAAGGTGGCGGGGTCCGCCAGCTGCGCGCAGGAGAGCCGCACGGTCCGCATGCCGGGAAACGCCGTGGGGTCCACCGGCGCGCTCTCAGGGTCGTCGGCAAGGTCGATCGCGAGGTCTTGCTCGGGGAAGTACAGGGCCATGGCTCCTCCTTCAGACGCGCTCCCCGCGAATCGGGGAGGTGCGGGCAAGCCTAGCAGGGGCATCTGACCGGAATCCGGGCCCGTCTGACAAAAATCTGACCACGGTCTGAAATGGATCCGAAACGCGCAGGCAGATGAGGCGGATATTTCCAACCCCCAAGTCGGAAAAACTTTTTCGTCCATTCCGTAAACGGTCCCCTCAGCGGGGCGGACGGTTCCGGGCGCGTGACGCGCCCGAAGCGGCCCGTCGGGAATCTTTCGGGTGCGTTACGGCTTGCCCGGGATGCGCTTGCCTGGAAATCGCCCGCGATACAATGGGCCTTCACCTGCAACGTCGAGGAATGGGAGGCCCATGGCGGACCACGATGGCATGATGCTCGTCCGGCCGCTCACCGACGAGTACGACGAGTACCGTCGCGACGAGTCGCGCAGCCGGGGCGCGGCGGAGACGATCTCGTTCCCCGAAGACGAAAAGGAAGTCCGCGAAGTTCTGGCGAGCCTTCCCGCCGGCGTCCCCGTGACGGTGCAGGGTGCGCGCACGGGGCTCGCGGCCGGCGCGGTCCCCGCGGGCGGGCATGTGATGAACCTCTCCCGGCAGACGCGCTACCTGGGACTTCGCCAGGATGAGCAGGGACGCTTCCTGCTGCGCCTCCAGCCCGGCCTGGTCCTGATGGAGCTTCGCAAGCACCTGGCCGCACGCGATCTGCCAGCGCACGGATGGGATGCGGCGTCGCTTGCCGCGCTCGAGGCGCTCCGCTCCGCTCCGGTCCAGATGTTCGCGACCGACCCCACCGAGACCTCCGCCTGCCTGGGCGGCATGGCGGCGTGCAACGCATCGGGTGCGCGCAGCTACCGCTACGGTCCCATGCGCCCGCACGTCACGGCGCTGCGCCTGGTGCTCGCCGACGGCGACGTGCTGGCGCTCGCGCGCGGCGACGTGCGCGCCCGCGGACGCTCGCTTGAGCTGGTGACCGAAGGGGGCCGCAGGATACATGTGACACTTCCCACCTACGAGATGCCGCACGCCAAGAACGCATCGGGGTACTACGTCGCCGATGACATGGATGCCATCGACCTTGTCATCGGCTCGGACGGCACGCTCGGTGTCATCACCGAGCTCGAGGTCTCCCTGCTGCCGGCACCGGAGGTCGTCTGGGGCGCGAGCGCGTTTCTCGCGACCGAGCGGCAGGCGGTCGAGGCGACGGCGTTGCTGCGCGGCACGCTCTCCTGCGCCGCGGCGATCGAGTACTTCGATCGCGACGCGCTCGCGATCTTGCGCCGGCAGCGCGCGAAAGGAGGGTCGTTCGCGCAGCTTCCCGAGCCGCCGGCGGAGGCTGCGTGCTGCCTGTATGTGGAGATCCAAACGGACGGGGAGGACCGGGCCCTCGAGGAGCTCGCGCACCTGGGCGATGTGCTGCGCGCGGTTGGCGCCGACGCAGGCGCCACCTGGGTCGCCCGCACCGACACCGATCGGGGGCTCCTCCAGTTCTTCCGTCATGCGGTGCCCGAGAGCGTCAACATGCTCATCGACGAGCGCCGCCGCCGCGAGCCCGGCATCACCAAGCTGGGGAGCGACATGTCCGTCCCCGACGAGCGCCTCGCCGACGTCACGGCGCTCTACCGCCGCACGCTTGCCGAGGCGGGTCTCGAATCCGCCGCATGGGGGCATATCGGCGACAACCATCTGCACGTGAACGTGCTGCCGCGCGATATGGACGACTATGCGCGCGGCAAGGAGCTCTTCCGCCGCTGGGCGCGCGAGGTCACCGCGATGGGCGGGGCGGTTTCGGCCGAGCACGGCGTGGGCAAGCTCAAGCGGGATTTCCTGCTTGCGATGTACGGCGAGGCCCACGTGCGCGAGATGGCGCGCGTGAAGCTCGCGTTCGACCCGGATGCGCGGTTTGGGCGCGGGAACCTCTTCGACGAGCGGATCTTGGATGAGGAGCGCGCCCGTGTCGCGCGCACCGGGGTGCAAGGGGGTGCGGCGTGATGCGGATCGTCGTCTGCATGAAGGCGGTTCCGGCCTCGACCGAGGTGAAGATGGACCCCGTCACCAACACCATCATCCGGGACGGCGGCGAGGCGGTGGCGAACCCCTTCGACACCGCGGCACTCGAGCTCGCGCTCGCCGTGCGCGACCGGGTGCGCGAGCGCGGGGGCTCCTGCCGGGTCGACGTCATCTCGATGGGGATCCCGGCGACGGAGAAGATCTTGCGCGATGCGGTCGCCCGCGGGGCGGACGGGGCGGCGCTCCTGACCGACCGCGCCTTCGCCGGGGCGGACACCCTTGCCACCACCTACGCGCTTGCCTGCGGCATCCGGAAGCTGGGAGGTGCCGATGCCGTCTTTTGCGGGAAGATGGCGGTCGATGGCGACACGGCGCAGATCGGGCCCGAGCTCGCCGGTGCGTTCGGCATGGCGTGCCTCGCCGACGTCCGCGAGGTTCTCGCGTTCGAGCCGCACGTCGTCCGTGCGCGCTGCGGGTCGGACCTGGGCGTGCAGGTGCTCGAGTCCTCCTGCCCGGTGGTGCTCACCGTGGCGAAGGAGGCCGCGCAGCTGCGCATGCCCTCGATCCCGGGCGTGCTCGGCGCCGAAGGGGCGCCGGTTGCCGTGTGGTCGGCCGCCGATGCGGACGCGGACCCCGCGCGGACGGGCCTGGCCGGCTCGCCCACGCAGGTGGTCCGCTCGTTCGTCCCTCCGCGCGCGGCGGATGCCGAGGACGTGGCGGGG
>CASFIQ010000206.1 GCA_949294785.1 uncultured Collinsella sp. | reverse complement strand
CCTGCCACGGGCGGCGGCGCCGCGGGGCGTGCAGCAGCGACGGCGAAGCGGGGGGCGCGACGCCGATGCCGCGGGAGAGATCAGCCGACATCGCCCGCCCCCTTCATATCGTCCTTCGCCAAGGCACCGCGCCCCGCAACCTGACGACCCGCACCCGAACGGCCGGCATCCGTCCGGTGCGCGCGCAGCCGCGGGTCCACGACGCCGTAGAGCGCATTCGCCACCAGGTTGCCCGCGAAAACGATGAGCGCCGAGGCGAGCGCGATCCCCACCAGCAGCGGCGCGTCTCCCCCCAGCCCCGCCGTGACGGCCGCCTGGCCCAGGCCGGGATAGGAGAAGACCTGCTCCACCAGGACCGATCCGCCGAAGATCTCGGACACCTGCGCGAACGCGAGCGTGATCGCCGGGAGCACGAGGTTGCGCACCCCGTGGCGCATAACGACCGAGAGCTCGCCCTCGCCCCGCGCGCGGGCGAACCGCACGTAGGGCGACCCCATGACCTCGATGGTCTTCTCGCGCGTATGAAGGGCCACGTTGGCAACCCCCGTGCAGGAGAGCACGAGCGCCGGCAGCGCGATGTGCCGGGCGCGCTCGGCGAGCGACACCGCACCGGAGGCGCCGATCGGGGCAGAGAAGCCCACGGGGAACCACCCCAGCCCCACGGCGAAGACCATGAGCGCTACGATCGCGAGCCAGAACGCGGGCGTGGCGGAGAGCACATAGCAGTAGAGCGATACCGCACGGTCGCAGAGACTTCCCCGCCGCGCACCCGCCGCGACGCCCAAGACGAGCCCGATCGCACCCGAGAGCGCCCACGCGAGGGCGAGCAGCACCGCCGAGTTGGCGAAGCGCTCGGCCACCACCTGGACGACGGGTGCGTTGTAGCGCAGGCTCTCGCCCAGATCCCCGCCGAGCGCGCCGGAAAGCCAGGTACCGTAGCGCTCGAGGAGCCCCGTGCCCGCACCCCAGCGCGCGGCGAGCGCCGCCTGGCGCTCCGGGCTCATGGAGAGCATCGCCGCCTGCCCGGCGTTCGCCTGCACGGGGTCGATCGGCGAGGCCGCCACCAGGGCGAACGTGACGAAGCTCACGGCGAGCAGAAGCGTCGCCAGGCGCAGGGGCACCCGCACCGCCGCCGGCACCCGCCGCCACGCCGCGGCGATGCGCGCGCCCGTCACGCCCAGCTCCAACGGTCCACGTTGTTCACAAGCGACCAGCCGTGCCCGTGGGGGTGCGGCTTCTGGTCGGCAACATCGAGCCCGGCGCGCTTGAAGTAGAGATGGTCCACGTTGCAGAGCCACGCCCACGTGCATGCGCCCTGGGGCGCCACGCCGTCGGCGCCGTCCCACTGGGCTAGCTGCCAATGCCGATAGGAATCCTCCACCCGCGGCTGGGCCAGCGCCTCGTCCAGATGGGCGTCCACCGTCCCACTCGTATAGCGCGCGTAGTTGCCCCAGCCCGTGGAGTAGGTGAGCGCGTAGAGCTCGATGGGGGCGTTCGACCCCCAGCCCCAGAGCACCGGGCTCTCGTACTGGTGGGGATAGATCTCGTCCCAGCTGTCGCCGCGCGGGCGCACGACGACGCCGATGCCGGCCAGCTGGTCGGCGACCTCGTAGGCGAGGGCCTGGCGCGTGGAATCGCTTGCGGCGTACCACAGGTCCAGCTCGCAGCGCACGCCGTCCCGCGCGCGGACGCCGTCCTCCCCCATCGCCCAGCCCGCCTCGTCCAAAAGCTCCGCCGCGCGGTCGCGGTCGAGCGCCACCTGCATGTCCGGGCTCGCCCAGGGCATGCCGTCGCACACGCTGTAGGCCGCGCTGCCGTAGCCCGCGAGCACATGCTCGATCGCCTGGTCGCGGTCGAGCGCGGCGTTGATCGCGCGACGCACGGCGATATCGCAGGTCACGTCATTACCCACGGGGTAGACGGTCCCGTCCGCCTCGGTCATCGAGGCGCCCGCAGGCACGCACGGCAGCGAGATCCCGCGCGAGTCGACCGTCGCGTAGCTCACCAGGTCGTAGCCGTCGAAGGACTGCCCGGCATGCGTGGCGTACGAATAGGCGATGTCCACCTGACCGGCCGCCACGGCGGCGAGGGCGGCGTCCTCGTCCATGAAGACAACCACGACGCGTTCCATAAGCGGCGCCGTACCGTAGTAGTCGGGGTTCGCCGCGAAGATCGCCTGCTCGCCGCGGTCCCAGCGCTCCAGCAGGTAGCGCCCCGACCCCACGGGCGCGGCGCCGTAACCCTCCCCGTAGGCGTGCTCGGGGACGATCCCCAGCACCGCCAGGGTGTAGAGGAGCGCGTTGAAGGGCTTGTTCAGGTGCAGCGCGACGGTGTAATCGCCCAGCGCGACCGCCTCGTCCACCATGGAGAGATCCGCCTCGAAAGCGTCGGAGGCCACCGCGCCGTTCACGGTGAAGGCGACGTCTGATGCGGTGACGGGCTCGCCGTCGGAGAAGCGCGCGTCATCACGCAGATGGAAGGTCCAGGTAAGGCCGTCGTCCGAGCACGACCACGACGTGGCGAGATCGCCCGTGAAGGCGAGCTGGGCGTCGGTGGTGATGAGCGTGGACTGGATGAGCGGCTCGTGCACGTGCTCGCCGCATCCCCAGGAGACCAGCGGGTCGAAGCCGGCTGCGGGCTCGCTCTCGCGGTTCATGGCGACGATCACCTGGCTGACGGCGCCGGATGACCCCGTGCCCGCAGTCGGCGCATCCG
>CASFIQ010000205.1 GCA_949294785.1 uncultured Collinsella sp. | reverse complement strand
AGAACCGCACGAGCGACGAGGGCGCCGAGGCCGCGCTGCCCGCCGCCGAGGCCGCCCCCGCGACCGAGGGGGCCGCCGCCCCGCAAGCCCCCGTCCTGGAAGGAGGTGCGGCGTAGCATGAGCGTCAACACCGATGCCAAGAAGCAGTACGAAGCCGCCCGTCAAAACGTCGCCGGCCGCCAGGACGGCAACCCCCAAAAGAAGCCCGGCCGCATGTCCACGCTGGGGCGCCTGGTCCGCACCCTCTTCTCGTTCTACCCGAAGCTCCTGCCGGTCGTGTGCGTGTGCATCGTCACGCAGGCGATCCTCTCCGCCATGCCCGCCACCTTCATCCAGCGCGCGCTGGAGATCGTGACCGCCACGTGGGAGTCCGGCGACTGGAACTCGGTCTCCGGGCAGATCACCACGCTCACCCTCACGCTCATCGGCGTGTACGCGGTAACGCTCATCGCCAACTTCACCCAGACGCGCCTCATGGCGATCATCACCCAGGGCTCGCTGGAGAAGTTCCGCGAGAAGCTCTTCGACCACATGCAGGACCTGCCGATCAGCTACTTCGACCAGCACCAGCGCGGCGATATCATGAGCTATTACACCAACGATATCGACACCCTGCGCCAGATGATCTCGCAGTCGCTGCCGCACATCTGCCTCACGGTGATCACCTGCTGCTCGGTGGTCTGCGTCATGTTCTACTACAGCGCGTGGATGGCGCTCGTGGTGATCTTAGGCGTGTGCTTCATGGTCTACATGACCAAGCAGCTGGGCGGCCGCTCCGCCAAGAACTTCGTGGCGCAGCAGCATGAGATCTCGGTTGTCGAGGGCCACGTGGAGGAGATCATGAACGGCCAGCGCGTCGTCAAGGTCTTCTGCCACGAGGACGCCGCGCAGGAGGACTTCGACGTGCGCAACGAGAAGCTCTTCCGCGCGAGCCGCGCCGCCAACATGTACACCAACACCCTCGGCCCCATCCTCATGAACCTGGGCAACCTCATGTACGTGATCGTGGCACTTGCCGGCGGCATCTTCATCGCCTACAACGTGCCCAACCTCTCGGTCTCGGGGCTGCCGTTCTCGATCGCGGTCACCGTACCGTTCCTGAACATGACCAAGCAGTTCGCCGGCCAGATCGGCCAGATCTCGCAGCAGATCAACGCCGTGGTCATGGGCCTCGCCGGCGCCGAGCGCATCTTCGAGCTCGCCGATGAGGAGCCCGAGCAGGACAGCGGCTACGTGACGCTGGTGAACACCCGCATGCAGGACGGCCAGCTGGTCGAGACCGACAAGCACACCGGCCGCTGGGCCTGGAAGTGGCCGCATCACGACGGCGGGACCGAGCTGGTGCCGCTTAAGGGCGACGTGCGCCTCACCAACGTGGACTTCGGCTACAAGCCCGGTCATACGGTGCTGCACGATATCTCGGTGTGGGCCAAGCCCGGCCAGAAGATCGCCTTCGTGGGCGCCACCGGTGCCGGCAAGACCACCATCACCAACCTGATCAACCGCTTCTACGATATCCAGAGCGGCAAGATCCGCTACGACGGCATCAACATCACCAAGATCTGCAAGGACGACCTGCGCCGGTCGCTCGGCGTGGTCCTGCAGGACGTGAACCTGTTCACCGGCACCGTCATGGACAACATCCGCTACGGCCGTCTGGACGCCACGGACGAGGAGTGCATCGCCGCGGCCAAGCTCGCCGGCGCGCACGGCTTCATCGAGCGCCTGCCCGAGGGCTACCAGACCCCGCTTTCGGATAACGGCTCCAACCTCAGCCAGGGCCAGCGCCAGCTGATCTCCATCGCGCGCGCCGCGGTGGCCGACCCGCCGGTCATGATCTTGGACGAGGCCACGAGCTCGATCGACACGCGCACCGAGGCGATCGTGCAGCGCGGCATGGACGCCCTCATGAACGGGCGCACCACCTTCGTCATCGCGCACCGCCTGTCCACCGTGCGCAACTCCGACGCGATCATCGTGCTGGACCACGGCCGCATCATCGAGCGCGGAAGCCATGACGAGCTGATCGCCAAGAAGGGCACGTACTACCAGCTCTACACCGGAGCGTTCGAGCTGGAGTAGGCCTCGAGGCAGTCTACGGGCAGCTGTGGCCTATGGGTCGCAGCTGCCTACGGGCTACAGCGACCTTCGGGGTGATGCTGCCCCCCAGGGCGAAGCAGCCCTTGGGTCGAAGCGATTCTCGCTCGAAGATAGGCCGTCTTCCTCGCGGGGCCGGGCGCGCATGGATTTGAACTGCCTCCCATTTCTTGGACACGGAAATACCGGTTCGAGAGACGGGAGGCTTTTCCGTGACGATCTATGACAGGTCGGTGAGGGAGCTGGCCTGCGGGCTCTTCGACCGCGGGCTCGGCTACGACGCCGCGGCGAGCCATCTGGGGATCCCGCCCGAAGCCGTGAGAAAATGGCAGCAGACGTACCGGGCCGTGGGGAGGGACGGTCTGCTGGCCATGGGCGAGACGCAGAGGGCATACGACTACGGGACCAAGGTGGCCGCGGCGAGCGCCGTGGTCGACGGCGGGATGGCGAAGCCGGAGGCGATGGCGCGCTTCGGCATCGCGAGCAGAAGCCCGCTCGACAGATGGTGCCGCCTCTACCGCGAGGGCGGGGCGGATGCGCTGAGGCCCGGGCCGAAGGGAGGGCCCAGGGGGTCGGGGGCGAAGGCCGCGCCGGCGACCCGCGAGCAGGAGCTCGAGCGCGAGGTCAGGCGACTCGAGGCGCAGGTGGCGTACCTAAAAAATCGATAGCCCTGAAGGCGGAGCTCGGCTTGCTGCCCGGACGCGGGCCGCGGCCGTAGCCGAGCTTTCGGGGCGCTTCCCGCTGGGGGACCTGCTCGAGGCGGCGGCGCTCCCGAGGTCGACCTACTACTACGCGCTCTCTCACCCCAAGGCGCCGACCAGGCCGGAGCTCCGGCCGAGGGTCGCCGAGATCTTCGGCAGGCTCCCCAACGGCGTCGGCCACCGGCAGGTGGCCATGGAGCTGCGGGCCGTGGACGGCGCCCGCATCGCGGACAAGACGGTGCTCAAGATGATGAACGAGATGGGGCTGAGATGCGGCATCCGCCGCGAGACCGACTACCACAGGTACAACTCGTACAGGGGCGTCGTCGGCGAGACCTTCGAGAACGTGCTCGGGCGCGACTTCTCCGCGGACGGCCCCCGGCAGAAGATGGGCACCGACGTCACCGAGTTCAAGTGCTCGTCCGGCAAGGCCTACCTGGCGCCGGTCTACGACTTCGGGAGCAAGGAGATCGTGGCGCACTCGATATCGCCCCGCCCCGACATGGCGCAGCAGAGGGAGATGCCCGACATGCTCGAGGAGGCGATGCCGGAGGGCGCCTCCCCTGTCATGCAGATGGACATGGGCTGGCAGTACCAGCACGTCGCGTTCGCCGGCAGGCTGCGGCGCATGGGCATCGTCCGGAGCATGTCGCGCAAGGGCAACTGCATCGACAACGGAGCCACCGAGCAGGTCTTCGGCCACATCAAGGACGAGTTCTTCCGGGGCAGGGGCTGGGACACGTTCGAGGGCTTCAAGGCCGATCTCGAGGCGCACATCCGACACTGGAACAACGCCAGGCGCCAGGTCAAGCTGAAGGGCCTGACCCCGGTGGAGTTCCGGGAGCAGGCCCTCCGCGGCGCCGCCTAGCGGTTATGATTTATCGCGTCCAAGATTTGGGGCGCAGTTCATTACCTTATGGGGCCCTGAAATAGCTCATCATGAGCACCCATGCGAACAAACCTGATTGTCGGATTGGTCTTGTGAGGTAGGTACAAAACGACCACGTCCACCTTGCCGTCTGAAAGATGGAAATCGATGTGGCCATTGTAGTTCCCACCTGGGTTATCAAGCAGGTGTGCCCCATACGATTCCGGCAACACACTGTGCTCGGCGAGTTCACGCATCGCAATATCGAACTCACGTTTAATAAATGGGAACCGATGCGTGACGCGACGAAAATCCGTCAAGAACACCGAATCGAACTTGATGTTGAACATCAAAGGTTCGCAAGAAACGCCGAAGCGTCATCAACGTTGTCAAACACGACGGCGTCATCGTCGATGAGCCCGAGCTCCTTTGCCTCTGCAAGAACCATCGCGCGACGCGTCTCCTCGTTGGGCTCCTCTCGTGCAGGTACAAGCTCAAATGGAATCTTGCGCTGATTAACGAGCTGACGCAGCGCCAACGTGAGATAAGAGTTCAATCCCAAACCGATAGATCCCAGAATATCCACCGCCTGAGCTTTCAGCTCCTCGTCGAACCTGACGGTTGTCGGCTTCATAGCTGCTGCTGGCATACCGCATCCCTCCATTCTCTGCACGTTATCATCGATAGATGTATTTTAACATCATTCTGCCACTGTTTAGCATCACCTTAAATCTTAGTGTGCGATCTTGGTTTGCCCGAGCATGACCATCCAAGCGCAACTCGGGGCTTAGTGAGTGTAAGATTGCGGAATCGGCGGGTAGAAACCGAAACGCTTCCGAGGTTTCCGCAGGTAACGGCAGCGCGTCTTCATGGCATACCCCGCCCAGATGCGAACACCACACTCACTAAGCCCCGAGTTGCACCTAAGAGCGCACGGAGGGGCGCGGAAGCCCACGACGCAATGCCCTTCAAGCCGTTTGCGGCACGCGCCGCACGGCGCGAAGCCTCACAGCACGAAGCCTCACAGCGCGAAGCCGCGCGGTGCGGCGCATCGCACACCGCGCGGCTTCATCGCGCACCTTCCGTGCCCCTACTCCGCGTATTTCCCTACTCCGCGAACTGCGAGTTGTACAGGTCCGCGTAGGCGCCGCCGGCGGCCAGCAGCTCCTCGTGGGTGCCCTGCTCGATGATGGTGCCGTGGTCCATCACCAAGATCAGGTCCGAGTCCACGATGGTGGAGAGCCTGTGCGCGATCACGAAGCTGGTGCGCCCCTGCGTGAGCTTCTCCATGGCGGTCACGATCGCGCGCTCGGTGCGCGTGTCCACACTCGAGGTCGCCTCGTCCAGGATGAGGATCGACGGATTGGCCAGAAGCACCCGTGCGATGGTGAGGAGCTGGCGCTGGCCCTGGGAGATGTTCTCCGCGTCGTTGGCGAGCGGCGTGTCGTAACCCTGGGGCATGGTGCGCACGAAGAAGTCCACCTGCGCGGTCTTGGCGGCCTGCACCACCTCGTCGCGTGTGACCTCGGGGCAGCCGTAGGCGATGTTGTCCGCGATGGTGCCCTCGCGCAGCCATGCGTCCTGCAGCACCATGCCGAAGTTCCGCCGCAGGTCGGCCCGCGTCATAGTGCGGGTGTCCACGCCGTCGAGCGTGATCTTGCCGCCGTCGATCTCGTAGAAGCGCATGAGCAGGTTGATCAGCGTGGTCTTGCCCGCGCCCGTGGCGCCCACGATGGCGACCTTCTGGCCGGGCTCGGCCGTGAAGCTCACATCGCGCATGAGGGGGCGCGAGGGGTCGTAGCCGAAGCGCACGTGCTCGAAGGCCACGCGGCCCCGCACGGGGCGCGCGGGCGCGGCGGGCAGCGCGGGGTCGGGCTCGATCTCGTCCTCATCCAGAAGGTCGAAGACGCGCTCGAGCGCCGCCAGTGCGCTCTGCAGCGTGTTCATGGTAAGCGAGAACTGCGTGAGCGGCTCCGAGGCGGTGTTCACGTACTGGAAGAACGCCTGCAAGGTACCGATGGTCAGCTGCCCGGCCATGAGGAACCCCGTGCCCAGGATCGCGAGCACCACCTGCGAGAAGCGCACCAGGCAGCGCACCATGGGCGCCACCACATTGGTAACGAAGTCGGTCATGCGCATGGTCTCGGCGAGCTCGGCCGTGGCGCGGTGGATGAGCGCGGAGCTTGCCTCCTCGCGGTTGAACGCCTTGATGACCAGGCGCCCGGAGTAGGCCTCCTCCACGTGCCCGTTGAGCACGCCCACCGCCGCCTGCTGCCGCGCGGCGAGCACGAGCGTGCGCTTGGCCACGACGCGCGTCATGATGACGGCGACGCCGGCGAACGCGGCGAAGACCGCCGTGAGCACCACGTTGAAGCGCAACATCATGATGAGCGCGCCCGTGACGGAACCCACCGCGATGAGCATGGAGAGAAGCCCGCGCTGCAGCACCTCGGAGACCTTGTCCAGGTCGTTGGTGGCACGGCTCATGACGTCGCCGGGCTTGTGGGCGTCGTAGAACTTGAGCGGCAGCACGTTGAGCTTCTCGGCGACCTGGCGGCGCAGGCGCAGGTTGAGCCGCTCGGCGAAGCTTGCCATGGTGAAGCTCTGCACGGTGTAGAACGCCCAGGCCACGGTCCAGATCCCCACGAAGATGAGAAGCTCCCGGGCGCCGGTGTCCCACCCGATGACGAAGTTCTCGCCGCGCGAGAAGGCGTCTTGGATGTTGGCCCACAGAAGGTCGATGAGGTGCGCCGAGTACGCCGGCGCGGCGATGCTGGTTGCCGTGTAGCAGACCACGCACACCATGACCACGGCGAAGCGCCAGTGCTCGCCGCGGCAGACCGTCCACACGCGGCGGATGACCGCCATGGGGTCACGCGGGATCTCGAGCTCGTCTTGGTTCTTCTTCAGGTCCTCGGCCATGTCACTCGCCTCCCTTCGCGTCCGCGCCCTCGTGTGCGGGCGCCCCGCCATCGGCGGCCCCGCCCTCGGCATCGGCCTCGTTCTCCGCCTTGCCCATGAGCGCCTCGAGCTCCTCCGCCTTCAGCTGGGAGCGGGCGATCTCCTGATATGCCTCGCAGCTGCGCATGAGCTGCTCGTGCGTACCCAGGCCCTGGATGCAGCCGTCCTTCAGGACCACGATCTGGTCCGCGGCGAGGATGGTGTTGATGCGCTGCGCGATGATCAGCACCGCCGCGTGCGAGACCTCGGCGGCGAGCGCGCGGCGCAGCGCCGCGTCCGTCTTGAAGTCCAGCGCCGAGAACGAGTCGTCGAAGATGTACAGGTCGGCGGGCTTCACCAGGGCGCGCGCGATCGAGAGGCGCTGGCGCTGCCCGCCCGAGAAGTTGGTGCCTCCCTGCGCCACGCGGCTCTCAAGGCCGTCCGGCAGCTCGCGCACGAAGCCGGACTGCGCCACGTCGAGCGCGTGCCAGAGCTCCTCGTCCGTGGCGTCGGGCTTGCCGTAGCGCAGGTTCTCCGCGATGGTGCCGGAGAACAGCCACGCCTTCTGCGGCACGTAGGCGATGCGGTCGCGCAGGGCGTGCTGCGTGAGCTCGCGCGCGTCGCGGCCCATGAGGGTCACCGAGCCGTCGGTGGCGTCGTGCAGGCGCAGCAGCAGCTTGGCGATGGTGGACTTGCCCGAGCCCGTGGGGCCGATGATCGCCGTGGTGGTGCCGCGGCGGCAGAAGAAGTTGATGTGGTGGAGGGT
>CASFIQ010000204.1 GCA_949294785.1 uncultured Collinsella sp. | reverse complement strand
CGACCGCTTCCCTTAGGTTATGGGGCGGGATGTTCGTGGCCATGCCGACCGCGATGCCCGAGGAGCCGTTGACGAGCAGGTTGGGGAAGCGCGCCGGGAGCACCTGCGGCTCGGCGAGCGATTCGTCGTAGTTGGGCTGCCAGTCGACGGTGTCCTTCTGCAGGTCGCGCAGCAGCTCCATGGCGGGCTTGGCCAGGCGGCTCTCGGTGTAGCGCATTGCCGCCGCGCCGTCGCCGTCGATGTTGCCGAAGTTGCCGTGACCGTCGATGAGCGGGGTGCGCATGCTGAACCACTGCGCCAGGCGGACCATGGTGTCGTACACCGCGGAATCGCCGTGCGGGTGGTACTTGCCGATCACTTCGCCGACGGTCCAGGCGGACTTCTTATGCGGGCGGTTAGGGTAGATGCCCGATTCGTTCATCGCGTAGAGGATGCGGCGGTGCACCGGCTTCAGGCCGTCGCGCACGTCCGGCAGGGCGCGCGCCGTGATGACTGACATCGAGTACTCGATGAAGCTCTGGCGCATCTCACGCCCGAACTCCGCGATCTGCAGCTGGCCACCGTTGATGTCCTCGCCGGCGCTCTCGCCGCGGTCGACGGTGCCGAAGGACTCCTCCAGCTCGTCGTCATCGACCTCTTCTTCCTCGTCCTCGTCTTCGCCCTCGACGTAGACGTCGGTGCCCTCGTCATCGGCCTCGGCGCGGGCGAGCAGGCGCTTGAGGTCGTCGGAAAGGCCCTCGGCGCCGGATTCGGGCGTTTTGTTCATATCGTCTGCCACGTAATGCTCCTTTTATGGCTCGTCGTTACGCGTCCAGGAAGCGCGCGTCATGGGCGTGCTTCTCGATGTACTCGCGGCGGAACTCGACCTGGTTGCCCATGAGCTCGCGCACCGCACGGTCGGCCATCATGGCGTCATCGATGGTCACGCGCTGCAGGATGCGGGTCTTGGGGTCCATGGTGGTCGAGGCGAGCTGCTTGGGATCCATCTCGCCCAGACCCTTGTAACGCTGGACGGTGTAGCCGCGGCGCTTCTTGGTGACCTTGCCGGCCTCGTCGTCGGCGCCGTCGTCGGGGTTGAGGCCCAGGCTCTGGATGGTTTCGCGCAGGATCTCCTCCTCCGGCTGGCGGCCGTTGGGGTAGACGTAGTGGATCTTGTTGCGCACCTTGATGCCGAAGATCGGCGGGCAGGCCACGTAGACGTAGCCCGCGTCGATGAGCGGGCGCATGTACTTGTAGAAGAACGTGAGCAGCAGGATGCGGATGTGCGCGCCGTCGACGTCGGCATCGGTCATGATGATGATCTTGTGGTAGCGCGCCTTGGTGATGTCGAAGTCGCCGCCGTCGCCCGAGCCGGTGGTCACGCCGCAGCCGATCGCGGTGATGAGCGACTGGATGGTGTCCGAGCTGAAGGCGCGGTGGTCGCCCACGCGCTCCACGTTCAAGATCTTGCCGCGCAGGGGCAGGATCGCCTGGATGTCGCGGCGGCGGCCGTCCTTGGCCGAACCGCCCGCCGAGTCTCCCTCGACGATGAAGAGCTCGGTCATCTCGGCGTCGCGCACCGAGCAGTCGGCGAGCTTGCCGGGAAGCGATGCGGTCTCCAACAGGCTCTTGCGACGGGTCGCCTCGCGCGCCTTGCGGGCGGCGTTGCGCGCCTTCGACGCCTGCTGCGCCTTCTTCACGATCTCGCGCGCCGCCTTGGGATGCTCCTCAAGGTAGTCGGTGAGGCCGTCGTAGACCACCTTGCGCACCAGGCCGCGCATGAAGGAGCTGCCGAGCTTCGCCTTGGTCTGACCCTCGAACTGCGGGTCGGAGAGCTTGACCGAGATGACGCACGCCAAACCCTCGCGGACGTCGTCGCCGGTGAGGTTGGCGTCCTTCTCCTTCAGGATGTTCTGCTTGCGCGCGTAGTCGTTGATCACGCTTGTGAGCGCGGTGCGGAAGCCCTCCAGGTGCATGCCGCCCTCGGGCGTATAGATGTCGTTCGCGAAGCTCATGACGTTCTCGGAGTACGAGGTGTTCCACTGCAGGGCCACCTCGACCTCGCCGGTCTTGTCCACCGGGGCTCCCGGCTCGCTCTTGCCCGCGAGGTAGATCGGGCGCTTCAGGCCGTCGGGGATCTCCTTGCCCTCGTTCAGGAACTTCACGAAGTCGATGATGCCGCCCTCGTAGCAGAACTCGTCGACGCGGGGCGCCAGCTCGCGCTCGTCGCGCAGAACGATCTTGAGGTTGCGGTTCAGGAAGGCGGTCTCCTGCAGGCGGTTGCGCAGAACGTCGTAGTCGTAGACGGTCGTCTCGAAGATGTCGTCATCGGGCCAGAAGGTCGTGGTGGTGCCGGTCGCCTTGGAGGTGCCCACCTTCTGCATCTTCTGCGTGGTCTTACCGCGGCTGAACTGCATCTCGTAGATGCCGCCGTCGCGCTTGACCTGGACGACCATCTTCTTGGAGAGCGCGTTCACCACCGAGACGCCCACGCCGTGCAGGCCGCCGGAGACCTTGTAGGCGGAATTGTCGAACTTGCCGCCCGCGTGGAGGATCGTCATGACGACCTCGAGCGTGGGGATCTTCTTCACCGGGTGCTTGTCCACGGGGATGCCGCGGCCGTTATCGACCACGGTGATGGAGTTATCCGCATGCACCGTGACCTCGATCTTGGTGCAGAAGCCCGCCATGGCCTCGTCGACCGAGTTGTCGACGATCTCCCAGACCAGGTGATGCAGACCGCTCGAGCTCGTGGAGCCGATGTACATGCCGGGTCGCTTGCGGACCGCTTCGAGGCCCTCGAGGATCTTGATCTCCTCGCCGCCGTAATGCTGCTGCTTTTTTGCCACGTTTTCTCCTTGTAGAGAAAAAGGCCCAACCTGCATAAGTATAGCCGATTGGGTAGGGTAACCGATGCTTGCTCGAAGGCCTCTACAAGGCCACCAGATTGCGTTTAAGCCATGTTTTGGGCATCGCGACCCTTTTTCCACTCAAGGCTCGCTTTCATGGCCGTTTTAAGCGATTTCTGAAGCCGCTTGTCCTCGATGGGCGCCACCGCCGCCGAAAGCGCGGCGCGCTCCTCGTCCGTGAGGTCCGCGCGCGGAGCGCGGGTGCGCTCGTGGCCCGGGGCCGCCTGGACCACGTCGCTGAACG
>CASFIQ010000203.1 GCA_949294785.1 uncultured Collinsella sp. | reverse complement strand
GGCGCGTAGTGGTCGGGCACCAGGCACACGCGGTCGCGGTCGAAGACCTCGGTGGCCCCCAGCTCGCGGAAGACGTCGATGGCGATGGGCGCCGTGATGTCGTTTGCCAGCACCAGGTCGAGGTCGCATTCGACCAGCTGGCCCGGGCGGACCTCGTCAAGCCCGGCATGGGCCGCCAAGATCTTCTCGGCGACGGTCATGGGACGCGGCATTCTAGTTCTCCTTTGTCTCGCGTTGGACGGAAATGAGGCGGTTGAGCGCGTTGATGTAGGCCTTGGTGGAGGACACGATGATGTCGTTATCCGACCCGCGGCCGGTGTAGACCTGGCCGTCGCCGGCGGTCACGCGCACCGTGACCTCGCCGAGCGCGTCGATACCGCGCGTGATGGCCTTGATCGCGAACTCCGAGAGGTCGTTCTCCACGGACACGATCTGGTTCACGGCCTTGTAGACCGCGTCGACCGGGCCCGTGCCGAAGGCGGCCACCGTGTGCTCGGCACCGTCCTCGCCCACCAGGGTGAGCGTCGCCGTGGGCGTGAGCGGGAAGCCGCAGGAGACCTGCACGGCACCCAGGGTCCAAATGGCCTTGGTCTCGCGCTCGCGCTCGTGGACGATCGACTCCAGGTCCTCGTCGTAGACCTCCTTCTTCTTATCCGCGACCTCGAGGAAGCTCTGGTAGATGCCCTCGAACTCATCATCGGCGAAGGTGTAGCCCAGCTCGCCCAGACGGTGGCGCAGCGCCGCGTGGCCGGAGCGGGCGGAGAGGATGATCTCGGAGCCGGCGGCGCCCACGTCCGCCGGATCGATGATCTCGTAGGTGTCACGCGCCTTGAGGACGCCGTCCTGGTGGATGCCCGAGGAGTGCGCGAAGGCGTTCGCGCCCACGATGGCCTTGTTGGCCTGCACCGTCATGCCCGTGATCGAGCTCACGAGCTTCGAGGCGCGCGTCAGCTCCTGGGTGACGATGTCGGTGTGCGCGTCGAGCTCCGCACCGTGCATCTTGATCGCCATGACCACCTCTTCGAGGGCGGTGTTGCCCGCGCGCTCGCCCAGGCCGTTGATGGTGCATTCTACCTGCGTAGCGCCATTGCGCACCGCCTCGATGGCGAGCGCCGTCGCCATGCCCAGGTCGTTGTGGGTGTGCACGGAGATGGTGGCGTCCTCGATGCCGTCCACGCGCTCGCGCAGGTCGGCGATGCGCGCGCCGAAAGCCCACGGCATGTTGTAACCGGTGGTGTCGGGGATGTTCACCACGGTGGCGCCCGCCTTGATGGCCGCCTCGATGATGCGGCAGAGGAAGTCCTGGTCGGCACGGCCGGCGTCCTCGGCGTAGAACTCGACGTCGTCCACGAAGCTGCGCGCGAGCTTCACGGCGCGGACCGCCCGCTCGATCGCTTGGTCCTCGGTCAGGTGAAGTTTGTCGCGCAGATGGCTGGGGCTGACGCCCAGGCCGGTGTGGATGCGGGGGCGCTTGGCGGTCTTGAGCGCCTCGGCAGCGACCTCGATGTCCTTGTCCACGGCGCGGGTGAGGCCGCAGACCACGCACTGGTCGCCCGCGATGCGGCCGATCTCCGCCACGCTCTTGAAATCGCCCGGGGACGAGATGGGGAAGCCCGCCTCGATCACATCGACGTTCATACGGATGAGCTGACGCGCGATGACGAGTTTCTCCTCGGTGTTCATGCTGGCGCCGGGGGACTGCTCTCCGTCGCGGAGCGTGGTATCGAAGATCGCGATCTTTCTGGTCATGCCTGCCTCCTGTCTTGTTGCCTTTATCGTGGGCGCATCGGCTTCAGCGGCTGCGCCGCCGGGTTCGCCTTACAGGAGCGGGTCGGTATCTCATCCAGAAAAACGCACCCCACTGCGCGTCACGCCCTGCAAGGCGTCGTTCTGCGCGGTGGGGTGCTTCAAAAGCGATTCTCGACGGTTACGGCCGTCGTGCCGGCGAAGGACCCTAGCGCGCAGGCGCGCCTAGTAGCGCTAGGGTTAGCAGCGAGCATGCGGCAGCGGCCACGGGGGCCTGAGCAGCCATATGCCTTCCCTGCTGTGCCATAGCGCGAACGTCCTTCCAGCCATGGCGCCTTCTGGCGCCGTGGTTGCAAGTGTAGCAAAGGCGCGGTACGCGCAAGGGTACGATTCCGTGAGCGGCGCGGCTTGTTACCATCCGGTAACGCAAGCAGGATCCCCGATAAGCCGGCTCGCCCTTCGGTTACGAGGCAAGCGCAAATGCGCGGGCGGCGATGCTGCCGCAGCGCGCCATGCACTCGCGGACGTACTCGGAATCCTCACCATAGGAGAGCGCGTCCAAGCCGTTGATGAGCGCCACATCGACCTCGTCGCACATCGCGCCCATGGCCATCCCCCGCTGGGCTGCGAGTGCGATACCCATGAGCTCCGCGAGAAGATGCGCGCGCAGGGTGGGCTTGCCCGCCGCATCGCCCATCGCATGGCGGACGGCGGCGGCATCCCCCTGGGATACACCCCGATGCGCCGCGACATGCTCGCTGCGATCGCGAGCCGCCTGCGAGAGCGCCCGCAGCTCCGCCGCATCGGTTGAGGCGGCAGCCGCGGCCAGGCCGTCGATCACGACGGCGAACGCATGCCCGCACGGCACGAACCCGGGGTTCGCGTTCATCGCCGCGGTCATCGTCGCGCCGAGCCCGGCAAGCTCGGCGACCAGCTCGCGACGCGCCTCCTCTGCCTCGCGCAATTCCGCGCGGACGCGCTCGTCCGCCGCATCCACGTTGCCGTGTTCGATCACCGTATCCGCCATGGCGGTCACCTTTCATCTGGGCGCCGATCGGCGCGTCCTCCGCGTCCGCTCGTGCGGACGCCGCCCGGTTTCGGGTCCGAGGTATTGTTCCATCCTCGGCGCCGTTTCAATCGCACCTCACCGATTCCCCAAATTCGGTTGCCGCCGGCGGTGCCTCATCTCTGCCGCGTCGCCCTTTCTCAAGCTTCCGCCGAGCTTCTTCGGTAGGCGCAACGGCTAGTTGCCCATACGCTCCAGGAATCGCTCGGAGATCACGTGGTTGCGCAGCGAATCCCAGGTGTCCTCGGAGTCCAGGAGCGCCTGGTCGAGCGCTTGGATCTTCCCTCCGCTCACCTGGGCGAGCTGATCGGTCATGAACGCGCGGTCGAACTCATATCGCTCGATGTCGCCCTCGTCATCTTGAATCTCGACTCGCAGACCCGTGAGCTTGGGGAAGAGCGCGAACGCGGCCGCCGCATCATACGTCACCGCCCGCTCGACCGCATCGTCGTCGATCGCGTCGGGCACATTCTCGTAGCGCACGCGGAAGGTTCCGTTCGCCATCTGGAACGAGCTGCAGCGCTCTCCCAACGGCGCCGCACTGAAGAAGCTCTCGAGGCTCTTCATCAGCTCCTTGTCGTCATCGCTGGTCGCAGCATAGGCCCTTAAGGACGCCGCCGTGCTATCGCGCACCGCGTTGTCGAGCCTCGTGGTCTGCTCGACCTCCTCCTGCTCTGCGGGATCCAGAAGCCCGCCGGGCTCGTAGATGCTCTGTTCCGCCTCGTGCATCTCGTTTCGGACCGCCGTGGCGATGAACGCCGCACGGATTCCGAAACCGATCAACGCGACCAGAACGACGCCGAGCGCCACCCCGGCGACGATGAGCCCCGCGCGGCGGCGCGGCTTCTCGGGAGCGGATGCCGTATCGGTCCCGCGGGAGGAGTCGTCCTGCCAGTACCCGTCGTCATCGGCGCGATCGGCGGCGCCCTGCGGTGCGGGCCCTTCCGGTGTCCCATCGCCGTCCAAGGCCGCATCGACGGTATCGGGCCCGCATCCGGCTGCATCGCTTTCGGGAAGGCCGTTGCCCTCGGAGCCATCCGATGCGGTATCGCCCGGCGTCTCCCTCCCCTCAGCGAGCAGTTCGTCGACGCTCGTGACGCTCGCGCATGCCCGCTTTACCGCTTCCGCCTCGTCCACGCCCGAAGTCACGAGGTCCTCGTAGCGCGCGGTGAGGTTGCCGACGATCTCCTCCTTGAGCTCGATCATCTCGTCGGTCATCGTCTTGCCCTCGAACAGGTGCTCCACATACCATCTGATGTCGTTCATCGGTTGCCTCCTCGTGTCTCCAGCAACTGATCGATCACATCCCGCGCCCGCATCCATCGGGCGCGCGATTGACCCAGCTCGATACGCCCCGCGTCGGTGATACGGTAGTACTTGCGTCGAGCGCCTTGCGACGCATCGCCCCAGTAACCCTCGATGAAACCGTTGCGCTCCAGGCGTTTGAGGCAGGAGTAGAGCGATGGCTCGGGCATCTCGTAAGCGCCCCCGGATGCGCGCGCGATGCGCTTCAGGATCTCGTATCCATAGCAATCCTCCTCGGAGAGGACGCGAAGCAGCATCGCATCGATGTTGCCGCGAATCAGGTCGCTCTGCACGTCGCTACCGGCCATCAATCTCACCTCCATAGATATAGTACTATGTCTGTCATAGTACTTATACCGCAAACTGAGAGCTGGTAAACAAAAAAGACCCGGCTTCGCGAACATACGCGAAGCCGGGTCTTGGCGTCTCAACCGATAGGATGAAACAAAGGGCGAATTACGCCTCCATGAAGTTGCGCTGAACCGCGGGGTCGACCTTGATGCCGGGGCCCATGGTCGAGGTCAGCGAGATGCTCTTGACGTAGCGACCCTTGGCGGAAGCGGGCTTCACGCGCAGGATCTCGGTGTAGAGCGCGGCGTAGTTCTCGACGAGCTTCTGATCGTCGAAGGAGACCTTGCCCACCGGCACATGGCAGATGCCGTAGCGGTCGGCGCGGTACTCGACGCGACCGGCCTTGAGCTCGGCCACCATCTTGGCGACGTCCATGGTCACGGTGCCGAGCTTGGGGTTCGGCATGAGGCCGCGGGG
Source organism: uncultured Collinsella sp. (assembly GCA_949294785.1). Taxonomy (GTDB): domain Bacteria; phylum Actinomycetota; class Coriobacteriia; order Coriobacteriales; family Coriobacteriaceae; genus Coprousia. Next base: position 2,652 of record CASFIQ010000203.1, on the reverse strand, counting down.
ACCGAGGATCTTACCGATGCGGCCGACCTTGGCCATCATGTTCGGAGTCGCGATTGCGGCGTCGAAGTTGATCTCGCCGCCCTGGATGGCCGCCACGAGGTCGTCGGAACCGATGACGTCGGCGCCGGCCTCCTCGGCCTCGCGAGCCTTCTCGCCCTCGGCGAAGACGGCGACACGGACGGACTTGCCGGTGCCATGCGGCAGGGAGATGGAGCCGCGGATGTTCTGATCGGCCTTACGGGTGTCGATACCCAGGCGGAAGTGGACCTCGACGGTCTCGTCGAACTTGGCGGGCGCGACCTCCTTGACGAGTTTCACGGCCTCGAGCGGCGTGTACAGGTGGAACTTCTCCACCTTCTCGGCGGCGGCGCGATAGTTCTTTCCGTGCTTAGGCATGTTCTAACCTCCTGTGGTCATCGGGCGCAGCGGCCCTCCCACATCGATGCGCGCCGTATTGCGCGCGTTCGGGCCCGCACGGCATGCGGGCCCGGGATTACCAGATGCTACTCGGCGATGGTGACGCCCATGGAACGCGCGGTGCCGGCGATGATCTTCTTGGCGGCATCGATGTCGTTCGCGTTGAGGTCGGGCATCTTGGTCTCGGCGATCTGGGTGAGCTGCTCATCGGTGAGCTGGCCGACCTTGTCGCGCTGAGGAACGGCGGAGCCGCTCTTCAGACCGAGCGCCTTCTTGATGAGATGCGCCGCGGGCGGCGTGTGGGTCTCGAAGCTGAAGGAGCGATCCTCGTACACGAAGATCTCGACGGGGATGATGTCGCCGGCCTTGTCCTGCGTGGCGGCGTTGAACGCCTGGCAGAACTGCATGATGTTGACCTGGGCGGCACCGAGGGCGGGACCGACCGGAGGAGCCGGGTTGGCCTGACCGGCGGGAATCTGCAGCTTGATGACAGTTGCGATCTTCTTATCAGCCATCTGGGATACCTTCCTGGAACAAAGTGAACTCTTGGAATATCGTCAACGCGGCGATGCTAGAAGCACCAGGCGGGGTGAGCGGCCCCGTAAGGAAGCAGCCGCGTGAGCGAACGAACCTAAGCGATGATCGCCACCTGGTCGAAGCCGAGCTCGACGGGCGTCTCGCGGCCGAAGATCATGAGCGTGACCTTGACCTTGCCGGCCTCGGCGTTGACCTCGGCGACCTGACCGTCGAAGTCGGCGAGCGGGCCGGAGGTGACGCGCACCGAGGTGCCCACCTCAAGGCCGACCGCGGTGCGGCGCGGCGGCTCGCCCTTCTTGGAGCGGCGCATCATCTTGTTGAACTCGTCGCGCGAGAGCGGGGCGGGCTTGCCGTTGGCGCCGAGGAAGCCGGTGACGCCGGGCGTGTTGCGCACGCAGGTCCAGGCATCGTCGTCCATCTCCATACGGACCAGCACGTAGCCCGGGAAGATCTTGACGTCCTTCGCCTTGCGCTCGCCACCCTCCTTGATCTCGGTGACGGTCTCGGTGGGAATCTCGATATCGAAGATGCGGTCCTGCATGCCCATGGTCTCGATGCGGTGCTCGAGATCGGACTTCACGCTCTTCTCATACCCCGAATAGGTGTGAACGACATACCAACGCTTGGACATGGTCTAGCCCCTCAATCCCGCGAAGAGCGCAAGACCCTCGCCGATGACGAGGTCGAGCGCGGCGATGGCGATGCCGACGACCACCAGCGAGATGACGACGGCGACCGAATAGTTGACGAGCTCCTGCTTCGAAGGCCAGGTGACGCGCTTCATCTCGGAGCGGACCGAGCCGAAGTACTTCTTGGCGCGGTCGATGATGCCGGGCTTGGCGTTCTTACCCGACTTGGCAGCCTTGGAAGACTTAGCGGGCGCCTTCGCGTTCTTCGCGCCGCCCTTCGCCTTCTTCGCATCAGCCTTGGAAGGCGCGGGCTTCTTGGGCTCCAGCTCCTTCTTCGTGCTCTTCTTGTTGGCCATGTCGGCTACCTCCGGCAATACTGCTACAAACATGCTAAAACCGTAAGCCTCTGAATCAGAGGCTTACGGATGGTTTCTGGCACGCCAGGAAGGACTCGAACCCTCAACACTCGGTTTTGGAGACCGATGCTCTACCAATTGAACTACTGGCGTATAAGCAAAACGAGACTAGCGGGTCTCGCGATGCACGGTGTGGTGACGGCACCAGGGGCAATACTTCTTGATCTCCATACGATCAGGCATGGTCGCCTTATTCTTGGTGGTCGTATAGTTGCGACGCTTGCACTCGGTGCATGCAAGGGTTACTAGGGTACGCATGAAATTGATTACCTCCAATACCGCCCCGTACGGGCACGATGGAATACATTAGCATCTGCCCGATGCCAAGTCAACAAAGACCAGCTTATCGCCCGCATATCTCAGAACGGGCACACAAGCTCGCCAAAACCGTCCCAGGGGTCCGGTCAAGAAAAACCCGGCCCCCCGATATGAGGAGCCGGGTTCGAGATCAGATCAGATCGAATGGATCAGATGATCTACTCGATGATCGTGGAGACAACGCCGGAGCCGACGGTGTGGCCACCCTCGCGGATAGCGAAGCGCAGGCCCTCCTCCATGGCGATCGGGTGGATGAGCTCACCCTCGATGGTGATGTGGTCGCCAGGCATGGCCATCTCGGTGCCCTCGGGCAGCTTGACGGAGCCGGTCACGTC
>CASFIQ010000202.1 GCA_949294785.1 uncultured Collinsella sp. | reverse complement strand
TGCTGCCCGGTGTGCCCGTGGGCGGTATGATCGCGCGCTTCTGCACCTATCCGGCCACCTGCAAGCCCGAGGACAACCTCCAGGCCCTGCAGGACGATCAGTACGCCAACTGGTTCTACACCGACGTCATGGCGCGCGGCGTCTATCCCGCCTACATGGAGCGCTACTTCGACCAGTTCGACATCCATGTGGCCTTCGAGCCGGGCGATGAGGAGCTCCTGCGAGAGAATACGGTCGACTTCCTCTCGTTCTCGTACTACTTCAGCCAGGTCTCGACCACCGAGCAGGGCTGGGAGAAGACGGCGGGCAATCTGGTCATGGCGAACAAGAACCCGTATCTGCCCACGTCCGAGTGGGGTTGGCAGATGGATCCCATCGGGCTGCGTATCACCTTGAACCAGATGTACGACCGCTACGGTCTACCGCTCTACATCGCTGAGAACGGTCTGGGCACCTCGGACGTGTTGGAGGCGGACGGCACGGTGCACGATGACTACCGCATCGATTACCTGCGCAACCACATCGCGCAGTTGCGCGAGGCCGTAATCGACGGCGTGGATGTGCGCGGATACATGGTGTGGGGCTTCATCGATGTGGTCGCATGCGGCCCGCTCACCATGGATAAACGCTACGGCGTCATCTACGTGGACTTTGATAACGGCGGCAAAGGCACGGGGAAGCGCTACCGCAAGGACTCCTTCTATTGGTATCAGAAGTGCATCGCCACCAACGGCGAGGATCTTTCGTAGGGCCTTTTTCGAAAGGGGAGGCATATGAAAAGCAACAAGCAGCTGGCGCAAGACATCTTGCAGGAGCTGGGCGGCGCCGAGAACGTCGCGCACGCCACACACTGCATCACGCGCCTGCGTGTCAACCTGGTGGATGACTCCAAGGCGAATCTCGACGCCCTGAAGTCCATGGACGGCGCCATGGGCGCGCAGATCAAGGACGGTCAGTGGCAGATCATCATCGGCCCCAAGGTGGGCGACGTTTTCATGGAGTTCGAGCCGCTGCTCGGCGGCGGCAAGACCGGCGAGGCGGCCCCGGGCGCGAAGTTCAACCTGCTTGACACCATCACGGGCATCTTCTCGCCCATTATCCCGGCGCTCGTGGCGGGCGGTATCGTCAAGGGTGTGCTCGCCATCGTGGCAGCGTTCGGCATCGATACCAGCGCGGGCGATTGGGCGATCTTCAACATGATCTCCGACATCCCGTTCTACTTCCTGCCGTTTTTGCTCGCCGTGTCCTCGGCCCGCAAGTTCCGCGTGAACGAGTTTCTTGCGGTGTGCGTGGCGGGCTCGCTTCTGTACCCCACCTTCACGGCGGCGGTGGAGTCCGGTGACATCGCGTTCACGCTCTTCGGCATCGCGGTGCCGCAGTTCAGCTACTCGAGCTCGGTCTTCCCGGTCATCTTCGGCGTGGCTGGCCTGTCGTTGGTGTACCACGCCATCGATCGCTTCATCCCCGACCTGTTCAAGCTGGTCGTGGTGCCGGCGCTCTCGCTCATGATCGTGATCCCGTTGAACCTCATGCTGCTCGCGCCCATCGGTGCATGGTGCGGTATCGGGCTTGCCAACGGCATCGTGTGGCTCTTCTCCACCTTGGGACCCGTCGCGGGCTTCCTGCTGGGCTTCTTCATGCCGCTTATCGTGCTGTTCGGCATGCACCAGTCCACCTCGCCCATCCAGATCGCCAACATCGCGCAGCTTGGCTACGACTACCTGCTGCCCGTCTCGTTCTGCCATAACCTCGCCGAGAGCGGCGCGTCGTTTGGCGCCTCGCTGCGCATGAAGGACCCTGCCATGCGCTCGGCGGGCATCACCTGTGCCTTCTCCGCGTTCATGGGTATCTCCGAGCCGGCGCTCTTTACCGTGCAGGTCCCCAACAAGACGCCGCTCATCGGCGCCATGGTGGGCTGCGGCATCGGCGGCGCGCTCACGCAGATCTTGGGTGTCAAGTGCTTCGGTTTCGTGATGCCGGGCATCACCTCGCTGCCGGTGTACATGGATCCCGCGGGTGCGGTGTGGAACATTATCGCCATCACCATCTGCCTCGTGGCGGCCTTCGTGGTATCCGCCGGCGTGGCGTTCGTGCTCACCAAGCCCATCGAGCCGTAGAGAGCGTTATCTAACTGGCGTTTTATCGTGAAGTGAGGAATCTTCAGAACGGTTTATAAATTGCAACAGGAGATGCGCCTCCATGCGCATCTCCTGTTTTGTCCTATAAGCCGCTATTCGCTAGCCTCCTCGTCCGTCCCGTCAGCCGGTTTGGGCGGCCTGCCGTACCAGATGATACGCCACGAGCGCATGACGAGCGGGATGGTCAGCACCGCGACGGTGGTACCCACGCGGCTGATCCCTTCGAGCGGCAGGTTATGGAGCACCACATCTGCCACCTGCTGCAGGCGCAGGCAGATGTAGAAGTTCATACCGAAGATGATGAAGAGGTCGACCCAGGGGATAGGGTCGTCGGCAGCGGGCGCCTCCTCGGTGTTGGGAATCTCGCCCCGCCGGTGCCGCGCTCGCAGCAGCATGAAGTTCGCATAGGCACACGCTGCGGAGCCGGCCGCCGCAACAAGACAGGGAATCCAGACGGAGACCTCCCCGTAGAACAAGCCTCCCACCAGGCTCGCCCCGATCAAGATAACGAGCGATGCAAGGAAGAACGGTAGACGCATCGTGGACCTCCTTCGTGGCGATGCAGTGCTGCCCTTACAATCTGCCCCTCTTTACCTGGGGCAACGCGAATCTAGTCAAGGCCAGTATCACATATCGACAAGCGTTCCAGTGGGTCTTTTCGCTCTATTAGGTGAGCGGTTTCCGCCCACGTGTTATGGGTCGACTGCTATCTTTGAACTATCTTTGAACATGGAACATGGCAGCATTTCTTTGGGATTTCGATGGCATCAGATGGTGCCGCCCGTGTTGGAAAGATTCTGCTGGGTAAGGATGAGCAATCAATGCTGGGGCGGCTTATGGGGCAGCTCCACGATCGAGGGAGGGTCATGCGCATGGCTATCCAGTGTCGTTACGAGGCGGAGGTCGTCGAGGGACCCGTCGGGTGCACCGACGAGGTTTCGAACGAGGATTACCGTTATCTGGATATCGGCCTGCCGCCCGAGGTCGCCCGTCTCAAAGCGGCGGGGCGCCTAGACGCGGCGACGGCGGCGTGCGAGCGGCTGCTCTCGGCGGGCGCGGGGCCCGAGCTCGCCGCGTGCCTGCGCGCGGAACGTCACCGCATGGGTAGGCTCGTCCGACAGTTCTGCGTGACGCGCGAGCGCGCCCTCTCGCTCATCCGCGCCGAGTGGC
>CASFIQ010000201.1 GCA_949294785.1 uncultured Collinsella sp. | reverse complement strand
GCCGCGCCGCCGGCGCCGCTCGCGCAAGCCGCGCGGCGGGGACGGGCAGGGTCCCGCGCCGAGCGCTCCCGCGGAGTCGTGAATGGACATGCCCCCGGCAGGGTAGATTAGTCAGACCGGCCTCTCTCATCGCATGCGTTGGGGGAGGTCTTTGCTTATGGGCGGGCAATTCAGCGGGGTTGACGGGTCGGCCATAGGGCCGGGCGCCCTGGAGCGCCTGCGCGAGGCCGCGCTCGATATCCTCTCGCCGCCGCGCTGTGCGGGCTGCGAGCGCCCGGGCGCGCTCGTCTGCGAGCGGTGCCTCTCCGAGCTCGACCTCATCGATCCTCGCCACTGCTGCACCGGCTGCGCGGCGCCGCATGGCGACATCATCTGCACCGAGTGCCGCGCACGCGTCGCGCCGAGGAACCGCTGGCTCGCCGTCGCCTCGTTCACCGGGCCCGCGCCGCGCATCGTGCGCGCCTACAAAGACGGCGGCGAGCGCGCGCTGGCCCGCCCCATCGCCGAGATGCTCCTCGACGCGGCGGTCCATGCCGAGCGGGTCGCACCCGATCGCTACGGTGGCCTCCTCTCGTCGGCCCAGGCGGTGGCGTTCGTGCCGGCGACGGCCCGTGCGTACCGGCGCCGCGGGTTCGACCATATGGAGGCGATCGCCCACGAGCTCGCGTCGCTTTCGGGCGTGCCCGTGGCGGACGTGCTCGTCAAGCACGGCAGCGCCGACCAGCGCGGCCTTACCCGGCGCCAACGCGGCGAGCGGGCTGCCGGCGCCTACGAGGTGCTGCGCCCGCTTTCGGGGGCGCGCCTTCTTCTTCTGGACGATGTCATCACCACGGGCTCGACGCTCGCCGCCGCCTCGTCTGCCCTCGAGCGGGCGGGTGCCGGCACGGTGGACGCCCTCGCATTCGCGCGGGTTTGGTAACCGACGGATTCGACGATACCTCGGACGTGCGGGAATACGCTATAATTCCGTCAATCCCCCAGGCTGTGGTTGCGGGTGCGAGCACCCTAGTCCAAGGCAGACGCGGCCGAAAGGATCCACGTAAGCGACCGCGTGCGCGCGGCGCGATCATGGCGCGTCCTAGAGGTAAGCCGCACCGCCCGTTGACTTTGGGGCCAGGTGAGCCCCGCGGGCGAGCGGGCAAGTCGTGAGGCCGCCGCGGCGGCGGAGCAAACGCCCCGGTGCGCAGGTGTGGGGTCAAAGACCAGGTCAGCTGGGGGCATTTGGAATCATAGGCGCTCCTCTTCGTACAGGTGGGGCGCAGCGGACGGACGGGCGCCGGCCGCGGGGCATGCGAGGAGCGGTTGGAACGATGGCACGCGATGCGAGATTGATGATGGGTCGGGTTGCGGCGGGGGCCATGCTGGCGCTCAGCGTCTTGGGGGCGTGCGGCTGCTCGCTCATGACGCCGACGCTCGATGAGGCCGTGCCGGTCGAGGTCGACCAGCAAATCGATGACGCGCTGCTCGTCACACCGGGGACCCTCACGGTCGCGGTCGATTCGACCGATGCCCCGCAGGCGATGGTGGCATCCGACGGTTCCATCGTGGGTTACGACGTCGACGTCGCGCGCCTCATCGCCGAGCGGCTGGGGCTCGACCTCGCCGTGGTGAGCGCGAGCTCGCCTGCCGCCGCCTTCGAGGACGGCGAGGCCGATGTCTTCCTCGGCGCCACCACCGACCAGCAGGATGATTCCGTGACCGTCATGGGCGACTATCTGGAGAACGCCACCGCGGTCTTCACCGTGGCCGATGAGGGCGCCATCGTGACCGCCGACGAGCTCGCCCAGGGCATCATCGGCGTTCAGGGCGAGTCCGCCTCGCAGGAGGCGCTCGCGCGCGCCGGGGTCATCGGCGAGCAGGAGACCTACGCCAACGTGAACGAGTGCTTCGAGGCACTCGATGCCGGGGCGGTCGACTACGTGGTGTGCGACGCCACCGCGGGCGCCTACCTTGCGCGCGCGTATCCGGGCGTCCGCTTCGCCGGCACGCTGAGCGGGGTCGACGCCTTCGGCTTCGCCGTGGATGCCGATGCCGCTGATCTGGGCGAGGCCGTGTTCGATGCGCTCGACGCGCTGATCGCCGACGGCTCGCTCGATGCGGTGCATGCCGCCTGGTACGGGGCGACCCCCTTCAGCATGTCCGATCAGACCGTGACGGGCGTGACCGTGTCCGCCGTCACGGGCGATGATGCGGATGCCGAGGAGGGCATCGGCGACATCAACAGCCTTTAAGGCCGTCCCGGCCGCTGCCATCACCCGAGCTGCCGGCGCCATGGCTTCGCGACGAGACGCCCGCGCCCGCTACCTGCCGATATGCGGGTGCGGGCGCGGGTGTCTTTTACTAGCGCAAGACCGTGCCCCGCGCGTCGGCTTCTCGGCCGCCGGTATGAAGCGTCTCGCCAACGGAGGGACTGAGACGCGGGCTTGAAACTTCCCTTGGATGGGGTACAAATGAAGTACATGGTATTGTCCCCGGATAGTAAGGAGCAATCTATGGAGATCAAGGTATCGGGACGCAAGACCACGGTCACCGACGCTTTGCGCGCGCGCGTGGAGGAGAAGATCGGCGAGGCCTGCACGGTGTTCGATATCGAGCCCATGACCTGCGACGTCGTGCTCCGCTATGAGAAGAACCCCTCGAATCCCAACCCCGCGATCGTGGAGGTTACGGTGCGCGCCCGCGGCTCGGTGGTCCGCGTCGCCGAGCACGGGACCGACATGTACTCGGCCATCGACACCGCCGCCGACAAGGTCACGCGCCAGCTGCGCAAGTTCAAGACCCGGGTCATCGACAACCGGCAGCAGGGTGCCAGCGCCGCCGAGGTCGCGCCGGTGGAGCGCGTCGAGGACCTTGCCGACCTCATCATCCCCCCGGAGGAGGACGAGCAGCTCGTTCGCGAGAAGGTCATCGAGATCACCCCGATGACCGAGGAGCAGGCGCTTGTCCAGACCGATCTTCTGGGCCATGACTTCTACGTGTTCGAGAACGCCACCACCGGCCTCATCAATGTGGTCTATCACCGTAAGAATGGTGGATATGGCATCATCAAGCCCAAGATCGAGGAGCTCGACGGGTAAAATAACCCTGTTGCATGTATGAAGGCGGGCGGCCATCCATGCGGGTGGCCGCCTTTGTATGAAAGGGCGTATTGTGAGCGAACCGTCTACCTCGGGCCACGCCGACCGCTGCCGTATCGTTGTCGACACCTGCGCCGACCTCACGCCGGAGATCGCCGCGACGCTCGATGTCGATATCCTGGGCTTCCCCTACATCATGGACGGCGTCGAGCATACCGACGACATCTGGACCTCGATTGCCCCGCATGATTTCTACGAGGCGATTCGCAACGGCTCAAAGGTCTCGACCTCGGCGATCTCGCTCGGTCGCTACCTCGAGTTCTTCACCGAGTGCGCGAAAGAGGGCACGCCCACGGTGTACCTGTGCTTCACCTCGGCGTTGTCGGCGAGCTACGAGTTCGCCTGCCAGGCGGCCGAGCAGGTGCGCCGCGACTACCCCGATTTCGAGCTCCACGTGGTGGACAACGCCCTCCCGTGCTCCTGCGGCGAGCTCCTCGCGCTCGAGGCGGTCCGCCAGCGCGCGAACGGCCTCAACGCCGCAGAGATCGCGGCATGGGCGAACGAGGCGAAGACCTGCGTGCACGGCTACTTCACCCTGGACAGCCTGGATTCGCTGGCCGCCGGCGGCCGCATCCCGCCCGCGGCGGCGCAGCTTTCCAGCAAGCTCGACGTCAAGGCGTCGCTCTCCTTCGACCTGGCGGGCTCCTTGAGCCTCACCGGTGTGAACCGCGGCCGCAAGAAGGCGCTGCGCTCGCTGGTGAAATCCTTCCACGAGAACTACGTTCCGGATTCCTCACTGCCGGTGACTATCGTCACCGCGGATGCCGAGAAGGACGGAGACTGGGTGGAGGCGCAGGTCCGAAAGGAGGACGGCTGCGCGGACATCCAGATCATCCGCGGATCGGTGGGCCCGACCGTCGGCGCGCACGTCGGTCCGGGCATGGTCGCTCTCATCTTCTGGGGCAGGGACCGCGCCGAGAAGATCTCGCTTTCCGACCGAATCGCCCGCCGCGTCCGCGGCTAGCGCCGGCCGATTCCCTATCCTTTCATCGATCAAGGAGCTGAGAGACATGGCTGATACCAAGCAATCGGTCGCATTCATCGGGACCGGCATCATGGGTGCGCCCATCGCCGGCCACATCCTGGACGCCGGCTACCCCGTGACCGTCTACAACCGTACCGCCGCGAAAGCGGAGCCGCTCGTCGCGCGCGGCGCCGTGTGGGCGGAGAGCCCCGCCGCCGCCGTCGCGGATGCCGACGTGGTCTTCACCATGGTCGGGTTCCCCGACGAGGTTGAGGAGCTCTACCTGGCGGGTGACGGGATCCTCGCCGCCTCCAAGCCGGGTGCCGTGCTCATCGACCTCACCACGAGCTCGCCCGAGCTCGCGCGCGATATCGCCGAGGCTGCCGCGGTGAGCGAGCGCGCCGCCTTCGACTGCCCGGTCACGGGCGGCGAGGCGGGCGCCATCGCGGGCACGCTCACGGCGATTATCGGCGCCACCGAGCACGACGTCGAACCCGTCCGCGCGATCATCTCCACCTTCGCCAACAAGATCTTCTGCTTCGGCGGTGCCGGCAAGGGGCAGTCCGCCAAGCTTGCGAACCAGATCTCGCTTGCCGCTTCCATGGTGGGCATGTCCGATGCGCTCGCCTTCGCGCAGCAGTCCGGGCTCGACCTGGTCCAGACGCGCGAGATGATCCTGGGTGGGACCGGAACGTCGGGTGCCATGAAGAACCTCGCGCCCAATGCCCTCGACGGCGACTGGAAGCCGGGGTTCATGGTGAAGCACTTCCTCAAGGACATCGGCCTGGCGCTTTCCGCCGCCGAGGAGATGGATATCGCCCTTCCGGGCGCCGACGTGGCCTTCACGCTCTACGACATGCTTGAGGCGATCGGTGGCGGCGATCTGGGCACCCAGGCGATCTCCCTGCTCTATCAGGAGGAGGCCGCCGCGACCGCCGCGGGTCTGGACTGGTCGCTCTACACCCAGGGTCACGATGAGGAGGGCTGCGGGTGCGGCCACGACCACGACCACGGCGAGGGCCACGAGTGCCACTGCGGTCACGACCACGGCGAGGACCACGAGTGCTGCCATGGGGAGGGTCATCATCATGATGGGCACGAGTGCCGCTGCCATCACGACGAGGACGCCGGGAAGTAGCGTGCGATGACCAACCCGGCCTTCATCATCTGCTTCGCCCTCATCTTCGTCTTCAGCATGTACATCGGCTTCACGCTGGGCACCTGGGTGGGCGAGCGCACCGAGACCGCGCGCTCCTATTGGCTGTGGAATCTCGCCGGCGTCGCCGTCACCGTGGCGGTGACGCCCTTCCTCGCCGCGCTCCCGCTGCTGTTCGCGACCCCGCTGGGACTGCTCGCCGGCTTCATCGCGGGTCTCAAGATGGGCTTCGGCGAATCGGTGGGGCCGTGGGCGGTGCTCGACCGCTTCTTCAACGTGAACCGCGCGCACCGTCAGACGACGGAGCGGGGGACGGGTGCGGCGCGGAGGCGTCGCCGTCGCCGCGGCGAGGCTGCCCCTGACGTGATCTCGGTCGCGAGCGATGCCCGCGACAGGTCCGGTGGTAAGACGAAGGCATCCGGGCGCGACCGAACGAGATAAGGAAACCAGAGGTACCGATTATGGAAGCTGTGCATACCCAGGAGATGAACGACGAGGAGCGCGCACGCGTCGACCTGGTCGAGAAGGACCGGGACGCGCTCGCTGCGCTCGTCGAGGACCTCTCGAACGCGAGCCGGCGCAAGCGTCAGTTCGCCGCGCGGGTGATGGCGCTCGTCGCCGCGGACGACCACGAGCTGCTCGCGCCCTACATCGGCGAGCTTGTGGACGCGCTCTACCGCCCCGAGGCGCAGACGCGCTGGGAGGCGCTCGATACGTTGACGTGCATGGTCGCCGACCATGCGAAGGAGGTCGGCGCGGCGTTCGAGGGCGCCGAGACGGCGCTGTTCGATGAGGACTCCGCGACGCTGCGCCTGTCGGCGTTCTCGTTCCTGAGCGCCTGGGGTGCAAGCGAGCGCGGGCGCTCCAAGAAGGTGTGGCCGATTCTGGACGAGGCGATCCAGTGCTATCACGGCGACCTGGAGTATCGCGACATGCTCGGCTGCCTGTACGAGTTCGCGAACGGCAAGATCGCCGGCGATGTGGCCGACGAGCTCGCCGGACGTCTCGCCTTCGACGCCCAGAACGGCAAGGGCGCCTATCTCAAAGCGCGCTCCAGCGAGATCTACGACATGCTGGTCAAGCGCTTCAAGTTGAAGGACCCCAAGCGTCGCGCGCGCACGGTCTCGACCGATGCCGACGACGAGGAGGAGTGATACGCATGGCCCACGAGGTGGTGCTCATTCCCGGTGACGGTATCGGCCCCGAGATCACCTGTGCCATGCGCCGCGTGGTCGATGCCACGGGTGCGGCCATCTCGTGGCGCGTCGAGCCCGCCGGCGCCGCCCAGGTCGAGCGCTGCGGCACGCCGTTGCCGCCCGAGACGCTCGACGCGGTCCGTTCGGTCGGGGTGGCGATCAAAGGGCCGGTCACCACGCCGGTCGGTACGGGGTTCCGCAGCGTGAACGTGGCGCTGCGCCAGGCGTTCGACCTGTACGCGTGCGTGCGCCCCTGCCGGTCGCTTCCCGGCGACGGTTCGCGGTACCGCGATATCGACCTTGTGATCGTGCGCGAGAACACCGAGGACCTCTATGCGGGCATCGAGTTCGAGGCGGGGGATCCCGCCGTCGACGAGCTCGCGCGCCTTGTCGAGCGCGCCGGCGCGAAGGGGTTCAGGCCCGGGTCCGCGATCTCGATCAAGCCCATCTCGGAGGAGGGCTCGCGCCGGATCGTCACCCATGCTTTCGAATATGCCCGCGCCTGCGGTCGTCACAAGGTCACCGCGGTGCATAAGGCCAACATCATGAAGGCGACCGACGGGCTGTTTCTGCGCGTGGCGCGCGAGGTCGCCGGCAGCTACCCCGATATCGCCTTCGAAGACAAGATCGTTGACGCATGCTGCATGGGACTCGTTACCGACCCTGCGGCATTCGATGTGCTCGTGCTGCCGAACCTCTACGGCGATATTGTCTCGGACCTCTGCGCGGGCCTGGTGGGGGGCCTCGGTATGGCACCCGGCGCCAACATCGGCGACGGCTGCGCGGTCTTCGAGGCCACGCACGGCTCGGCACCCGATATCGCGGGCAAGGACATCGCCAATCCCACCGCCGAGATCCTCTCCGCCGCGATGATGCTCGACCATCTGGGCGAGTACGAGGCCGCTGCGCGCATCCGCGCCGCCGTGGGCTCCGTGCTCGCGGCCGGAGAGCAGGTCACCGCCGATGTCAGGCGGGCGCAGACGGGGTCCGCCACGGGGGCGGTGGGCACCCGCGCCTTCGCCGATGCCGTCATCTCGCACCTGGGATAGGTGCCGCGCGCCGGGAGCGGCGCCGACTTGCTGCTGCTGCGGCGCCGGGACGACCTTGCCCATGGTCTCCCGGCGCATTATCGATAGGGCACAGGTACGCTAGGAGTTGACATCATGGGAATGATCCAGAAGCGCGACGAGGAGGATCGCGAGTACATCGAGGGCGTGGAGATCATCGAGCGTAGCGATGTTCCCGAGGACCTCGACGAGCCGACGATCCAGGTCGACGGGACCCTGCAGGGGAGCGAAGACTCCGCCGAGGAGGAGGACGACGCCCCGGCGGGCCCGGACGGCCCCGCCGCGGCGGACAACGATGACGCCGGCGCCGCCGACGAGCCCGAAGACGGTCCTGCCGAGGATGATGCCCGCGGTACCGGGGATGATTCGGAAAGCGATGCCGACGACGCCGCGGACGAGGCGGCGGACGGCCAAAGGGGGACGGGCGGTGCCAGGCCCGGCCGCGGCATCTACATCGCCCTCGCGGCGGTCGCCATCGTAGTCGCCGCGATCGCCGGTTACTTCATCGGTTCCGGCGGCTTCGCTTCCGGCGGCGTGCCCGCCGACCTCGCCGAGAGCCAGCTCGACCAGGCGGTCGCCTCCTACACCTATCAGGGATCCAAGCACGATGTCAGCGCTCGTGCGGCGATCGAGTACAGCTCCAGCCTCGAGGCCGCGCAAAACGACGATGGCACCTACAACGCACCGCTGGCGGAGAGCATCGTGGCGTACGTGCGCAGCCAGGTGCTGATCGCCGATGCGACCTCCCGCGGTATCGAGGCCTCCGACGAGGAGATGGCGGAATACGCCGAGAGCGTGTTCGGTACGAGCGATTACGCCGAGATCGCCTCCTCTTACGGTGCAACCGAGGATCAGGCGCGAAGCATCATGCGCGACTCGGTGCTCCTGCAAAAGCTCCAGGAGCAGATCGTCCCCGAGCTCTCCCAGGTAAGCGTTCCCGAGGCGCCGACAGAGCCCGCCGACGGCAACGAGGATGCGCCCTCTGCGGATTACGCCGCCTACATCATCGGCCTCGCCGGTGACGAGTGGGATGCCGATGCCGGCACGTGGGCTTCCACCGACGGCGACTACTACGCAGCGGTCGGCGGCGAGTCCTTTAGCGGTGAGACGGCAACCTACAGCCAGGCGGTGAGTGCGTACTACGTCGCCTATCAGGAGTACAGCAACGTCGCCCAGGAGGCGAGCGCCACGTGGAGCGATTACGTCAACGGTCTCTATGAGGATGTCGACCTCACGATATACGGGCTGTACCAGTAGGGCGTTCTCGGGCGCCGCCGCCGGTTGGCGTCGTGCGCCCGGAACGGCGAGACCGCTTTCGCTAGCGTTCCAGCAGGTGTTTCGACAGCGGAGGGTTCCGCCGAAAAAAGGCTGAAAAAAGTCCTTGCGCGCGGCGACGGGTTCTGTGTATACTATCCATCGCAGCATTTGCTGAGGGGAGTTAGCTCAGTTTGGTTAGAGCGCCGGCCTGTCACGTCGGAGGTCGCGGGTTCGAGCCCCGTACTTCCCGCCATTGCAAAACAGCAGCTCATCTGGGTAATCCGGGTGAGCTGTTTTGCTTTTCCTCTTCCTTACGGTCCTGCAGGGCCAAGGGTTGGACGAAACCGGCTCGCATCGGTTCCCGAGGGAAGGAAATGAGGAAAAATGGTCACCCCCTGGTGTTTTAGGATGAAGTAATTTTCAACACTGGTGGGTTCGATGGTATAGTAATGCTTGTGTGCGTTGCCGTATCGTGCCCGCGCATCATCGATCGAAACCGTGGCGCCATCTCCCGTCTGGACGGGCTGGTGGCGCTTCCCGCATCACGATGAGGGGAAGGACATGGACATCTCTCGCAAGACCGACTACGCGCTGAGGATCCTCTCGATCCTGGTGAAGAACCCCGACGAGCTGCTCTCCGTACGCACGGCTGCCGAGCAGGTAGAGGTTCCCTATTCGTTCGCGCGCTCGATCCAGCACGGCCTTGTTCAGGCGGGTATCATCGAGAGCTTGCGCGGCGTTCATGGCGGTATGCGCCTCAAAGTCGATCCCGCCGAGGTCACCCTGCGCGAGATCGTGGAGGCGGTCCAGGGTCCCATGTCGATGAACGACTGCACCGCACCGGGTGGTGAGTGCACCCGCAAGTCCACGTGCTGCTACCATCCCATCTGGGCGGGCGTGCAGGCGGCGGTGATGAGCTACCTTGATTCCGTGACGCTCGACGACGCGGTGAACCGCCGTCGTTATCCGGCGGTCGACCCCAAGTTTGCCGACCGCTCCGCGTTCTGCGAATATGTTTCCTGCGATCGATTCGGGTGCGTTGACGCCGACTAGCCCTCGAGCAGTCGCGTGCCGGTTCGGGGTCCTCATCCCGATTCGCATCGTCTGGTAAGGAGCAGCTGATGGATCTGGCCCCCTTTCGCACCCTGGTGCGCGCGGAGGGGGCCCGTCTGTATCGCGACCTCCCGTGGCGCAGGACCCGCGATCCCTACATCATCTGGCTCTCCGAGGTCATGCTTCAGCAGACCCAGGTGCCGCGCGTGGAGGCCCGCATGCCCGCATGGCTCGAGCGGTTCCCTACGATCGACGCCCTTGCCCAGGCAAGCGCCTCGGATGTCCTCGAAGCCTGGCAGGGTATGGGATACAACCGGCGCGCCCTCGCGCTCCACGCCGCGGCGCGCACGATCTCCGAGCGTTACGGCGGCGCCATGCCGCATGATGCCGCTGCGCTCCGAGCGCTTCCGGGAATCGGTCCTGCGACGGCGCAGGGCATCCGCGCCTTCGCTTTCGACCTCCCGGGCGTGTATCTCGAGACGAACGTGCGCACCGTCATCCTCCACCACCTGTTTCCCGACGTGCCCGGTGTACCGGATCGCGAGCTCATCCCGCTGGTCGAGGCGACATGCCCTGCTTCCCCCGGCGCTGATGCGGCGGATGCTCCCTATGCCGAACCGCAGGATGCCGATGATACGCCGCGCTCCTGGTATTACGCCCTGCTCGATTACGGCGCGTACCTGAAGAAGACCGTTCCCAACCCCTCTCGGCGCTCTGCCGGGTATGCCCGTCAGTCGCGATTCGAGGGGTCCCGGCGTCAGAAGCGCGCCGAGGTGGTGCGCATGCTGCTCGCCGCACGGACCGAGCCTCGGGGCGGGCTGACCGAAGACGAGGTCGCATGCGGTATCGATGCGTTCGAGCGTGCGCACGGCAGGGGAGCGGTCGATCCCTCGCTCGTCTCCGATGTGCTCGAAGCCCTCGCACGCGACGGTCTGTGCCGAGTGGACGAAGAGGGGCTTTGGCGTACCGCATAGCGTTCGTGCGCCCTTGCTGCGAGTCAGGGCCCCGGTTTTTGTTGACATGATGTCAGCCGATTCCCGCCTGCCGGCTACCGTTTCCCTAAAAGCGACCGCTTCAATCGAAAACTCGCGCCGCATTGGGGTATAAGAAGGCTACCGATGCCGCGGCAGGAAGGTTCGCGGCTGCGTTTCCGCAGATGCGGGGAAGGAAGGATACCCATGGACTTCGAGAACTCCGAGACCAAGAAGAATCTCGAGGCAGCGTTTGCCGGCGAGTCTCAGGCTCATACCAAGTATCGCTACTACGCCTCCAAGGCGAAGAAGGACGGCTACGTCCAAATCTCCAACATCTTCATGGAGACCGCGCTGAACGAGTCCGAGCATGCCAAGCTCTGGTTCAAGTATCTCCA
Source organism: uncultured Collinsella sp. (assembly GCA_949294785.1). Lineage (GTDB taxonomy): Bacteria > Actinomycetota > Coriobacteriia > Coriobacteriales > Coriobacteriaceae > Coprousia. The sequence goes on along the minus strand of CASFIQ010000201.1, from coordinate 15,256 downwards.
TGGCGGCGAGGTTCCCAGCACGCTCGACAACCTGAAGGATGCCGCCGCGGGTGAGAACTACGAGTGGACCACCATGTACGCCGACTTCGCCACGATCGCCGAGGAGGAGGGCTTCAAGGAGATCGCCGCCAAGTTCCGTGGCGTCGGCGCGGTCGAGAAGGCGCACGAGGAGCGCTATCTCAAGCTTGCCGAGCGCGTTGAGAAGGGCGAGGTCTTCGATCGCGCCGGCGTGAAGGTGTGGAAGTGCCTGAACTGCGGTCACCTGCATGTCGGCCCGAAGGCGCCGCAGGTGTGCCCCGTCTGCAATCATCCGCAGAGCTACTTCGAGGAGCAGGTCGTCAACTACTAGGCACGACCGATCAGACGCTTCGGGTCATCTCGAGGCATCGGCCCCGGGCACGGCGCGCATCGCCGTTCCCGGGGTTTTCCCTGCGGTTTCGAAGCGCGCGGGCGTGCGATTAGACAGGTGCCTGAATCCACGCCTGCGGTCGCATAACGCGCGTTCACCGAAACGGCGATGCGTTCGCAGCGGCAGCGGTTGATGATAGGACCCTCTCGATCGCGCATGCCTCCCCGGACGAGGAGGCTCTCCCATGCATCTGTTCATCGACTCACCCGATGCCATCGCGGCTCGCCGTCGCGCATCAGGCTCCGCCGTTCCGGGCAGGGGCCTGTTCGACATGGCGCCGCGGCGATTCCCTGCAGCTGACGGCGCGGCGGCGGGGCGCGCGAGCCATGATCGCCCTCCGGAGCGAAGATGCTCCGCCGATGCGGATTACTCCATCGCTCAGGAGTCCTACCAGGAGGGAATGGCGTTCGATCGGCGCCGGCACCGACGCCGCCGCATCGCGGCGGCGCTTCGGGCGGTCGCGCTCATCCTGGCGATCCCCCTGCTTATCGTGGCGGTATTTCTTGCTGCGTACGCCTTCACCTGCATCATGGACGGTGCCACGTTCGAGGAGCTCGGCCAGCTGATGCTCGACCTCATCGACGAGGTCGCCGCGACGGCGAACTCGCTTGCGGGCTAGGAGACGGCCTCGGTGCGCGCGCTCGGGCACAGGTCGGCAAGCGGGCATTCGCTGCATCTGGGGCGCCGTGCGTCGCAGATCTCGCGACCGAAGCTGATCCACTGGTGATTGACCTGGCTCCACCATTCACGCGGCAAGATCTTGAGCAGGTCCTGCTCGGTCTTGAGCGGTTCTTTGGCGTGGGTCTTGGGCGAGAGCATGAGCCGGTGGGCGATGCGGTTCACGTGCGTGTCCACGGCGATGCCCTCGACGATGCCGAACCCGACATTGAGCACGATGTTGGCGGTCTTGCGCCCCACGCCGGGAAGCTTCACGAGCTCGGCCATATCCGCGGGGACCTCGCCTCCATAGTCGGCGACGATCATCTGCGCGCACTCGACCGCGTGCTTGGCCTTGGTCTTGTAGAACCCGAGCGATTTGATGACTTCGGCGACCTCGGCGGGGGAGGCGGATGCCATCGCCTCGGGCGTGGGCCAGCGCCGGAACAGCTTGGGCGTCACCTTGTTCACCTGCGCATCGGTGGTCTGGGCCGAGAGCAGGACCGCGATCACGAGGCGGAAGGGGCTCGCGTGGTCGAGGAAGCACTCCACGGGTCCGTAGCGGTCGTTCAGGCGGCGGCACACCTCGACGGCGCGCTCGCGTTTGGCGGCGTTGGTCTCCCGCGGCATCTCAGACCTCCTCGGTATCGGCGCTGGCGGGCGTCGCCGGCGTCGCTTCGATCGTGACATCGGCGGCAGGGACGGGGTCGTCCGCATCTCCGGGCGCGGCGGACGCGGCTATACCTAAGATTGCGTCCGCCTCCTCGAGGCTTTCGAGCTGCGTGATCTCGCGAAGCTTGCGCTCCATGGCGCGCGAGCGGGTCCCCACGAGGCTGTCGATGGTGCGCGAGGCGGTGCCCAGCTGCTTCTGGGCGCGCTCGAGCAGGCTTTGATAGGTTGCGAACTCGGTCTTCACGGCGGAGAGCACCTTTTGGATCTCGTTCGCGCGCTGCTGGATGGCGACGGTCTGGAACCCCATCTGCAGGCTGTTCAGCAGCGCCGCCATGGTGGAGGGGCCCGCGACGTTCACATGGTAGGCCCGCTGGAGCTCCTCGATGAGGCCGGCGCGGTTCGCGACCTCGGCATAGAGCCCTTCGAAGGGCAGGAACATGATGCCGAACGCGGTCGTCGCCGGGGGCGCGAGGTATTTGTCGCGTATGTCTTTCGCCTCGTCCTTGAGCCGTCGCTCGAGCGTTTTCCAGGCGGCGTCCGCGGCGACGGAGTCACCGGAGTCGACGGCGTCGCGCAGGTGCTCGTAGGCGTCACCGGGGAACTTCGCGTCGATGGGGAGGAAGACCACCTCGCCCGCCTCGCCGGGTAGCCGCACGGCGAACTCGACCCGATTGGCGCTTCCTGGAACAGTCGCCACGTCGCGTGCGTACTGTGCGGGGGCGAGCATCTCGGAAAGGATGGCTCCCAGCTGGACCTCGCCCAGGATGCCGCGGGTTTTGACGCCGGAGAGAACGCGCTTCAGCCCGCCGACGTCCGCCGCGAGGCTCTGCATCTCCCCAAGGCCGCGCCCCACTTTGTCCAGGCTTTCGTTCACGAGGGCGAATGACTGGGTGATGCGCTCGTTCAGGGTGCGCTGAAGCTTCTCGTCGACCGTCTGCCGCATGCGCTCGAGCTGCGTGTTCGAGTCGGACCGGATACCGGTCAGCTGGCGGTCGACCGTCTCGCCCACCTGGGTCAGGCGCGCGTCGAGGGCTTGGCGGTTGCGGTCGAGCTGCTGGACGACCTCGCGGCGGATGCCGTCGGCGCGCTCGCCCGCCTCGTTGATGCGCGCGCTGAGCGCCTCGAAGCGCTGCCGGTCGAGGGCCGCCTCGGTCGCGGCGTGCTGGGCGATGAGCGCGAGGTTGTCGCGCATGCCCTCGATCTCGCGACGGCTTTCGCCGAGCGCGCCCGAAAGCTCTTCGAGGTGCTCGCGGGCGGCGTCGGCCGATGCCTTGGCGCGCTGTGCCGACCAGAGGCTCGCCGCAAGGGCCAGCGCCGCCGCAAGGGCGCAGGCGCAGATGGCGATCAAAAGCGGCAGGTCCATGGGCATCCCCTCGCATAGGTTGCATCGGAACCCATTATAAGCGGCGAGGCAGAAGATGGGGCGGCGCTAGCTGCGCGAGCTGCTAGTGCGCGGGGCGCAGCGTTGTCTCGTACAGCGAGAAGAACCCGGGGACCTGGCGGGTCTCGGTGTATTCGACCATGATCCCCTCGTTATCGAAGGCGTTGCCGCGCATGACGGCGAGCGCGTTGAACCCATCGAGGTCCAGATGCTCTAGGTCGGTGTCGTTGACCGCCTCGACCGTGATGGTTCGCTTCGAGGTCACGATCTTCATGCCCAGCGTTCCCTCGAGGTGCTCGTACACGGATCTCTCGACGACCTCGGGCGTGAGGCCCGGCACGCGCGCGGTGAGGTAGTAGCTCTCATCGGTGCCCACGGCGCGCTCATCGGCGAAGCGCACGCGCATGATGTGGGTGAGCATGCTGCCCTCGGGAAAGCCCGTGAGGTGTGCGAGGTCCTCATCGGCCATGGTCTGCTCGAAGCAGATGACTTCGTTGCGCGGGGTGAAACCGCGCCGCCGCGCGATCTCTGCGAAGGTTTCCAGACCGTCATAGCCGCGCGGCGCCTCGAGCAGGGGGTTGCGGATGACGCGCACTCCCTTGCCCTGCTGCGATTGGATGTAGCCGTCATCGGCGAGTGCGGCGAGCGCCCGGCGCACGGAGCTCCGGGAGCACGAGTAATACGCGGTGAGCTCCGACTCTGAGGGAAGAAACTCCTGATACGGGTAGTCGCCGCGCTCGATTCTGCATTTCAGATCCTGATAGATCTCCTGAAAGACCGCCTTGGGCATCTCATCACATCCTGTTCGAACATCTACTGGTGAGTGTGCGCACTCGCCGCGTCGATGTCAACTCCATCGCTCGACGGTGGAGGCTCGATGGCGGCAGGGTATCCCTGATGAGGCGGTCAGCTGCGTCAAAACCAGGCAGCACCATGAGCGTGAAAAGAAATTCAGATTTCGCTTGACTTGTACGTACAAGTAAGTCAGTATACTGAACTAACTTGTTCGAACATGTTATCGGCGTAGCCGGCAGCGTGGGTGCATGGGGGCAAGGAGCCTAGAGAGCGCGAGCCCATCGTCGGGTTCGTCAACAGAAAGGGGGAGGCCACCCATGATGCAGAAGATTCAGAAGTTCGGCGGGGCGATGTTCACGCCCGTGCTGCTCTTCGCATTCGCGGGTGTCGTCATCGGTCTCGGAACGCTGTTCACCACCGAGGTCATATTCGGTCCGCTCGCTGCACCGGATACGCTGTGGTATGGCATATGGAATGTCGTCTTGCAGGGCGGTTGGACCGTCTTCAACCAGCTTCCGCTGCTGTTCGCCGTCTCGCTGCCCATCGGGCTGGCGAACAAGCAGAACGCGCGCTGTTGCATGGAGGTGCTCGTCGCGTACCTCACCTTCAACTACTTCGTCTCGACCATGCTCTCGCAATGGGGCCCCGTATTCGGCGTGGACTTCGCGGCCGAGACCGGTGGATCATCGGGCTTGGCCATGGTCGCGAGCATCAAGACGCTCGACATGGGCATGATCGGCGCCCTCGCCATTTCCGGCATCGTCATCGCGCTCCATAACAAGCTGTTCGAGTTCGAGCTGCCCGAGTGGCTGGGTGTTTTCTCGGGCTCCACCTTCGTCTACATGGTCTCCTTCCTCGTCATGCTGCCCGCGGCGCTTCTCGCCTGCCTGGTGTGGCCGCATGTCCAGGACGGTATCCGCGCATTTCAGGGATTTGTCGCCACCGTGGGATTGCCGGGCGTGTGGATCTTTGCCTTCCTGGAGCGCGCGCTGATCCCGTTCGGCCTGCACCATCTGCTCTACAGCCCGTTCTACTATGACAATGCGGTTGTGAACGGCGGCATCTATGCGGCGTTCGCCACCCAGCTCCCCGAGATCGCCGCTTCAAACAAACCGCTTACCGAACTTGCGCCTTACGCGGCATTCACCTGCACTACCTGGTCGAAGCTCTTTGGATGCCCGGGCATCGCGCTGGCGTTTTACGCTACGGCCAAGCCTGAGAAGCGCGCCGAGCTCAAGGGTCTGCTCATCCCCATCACGCTCACTGCTATCGTCTGCGGCGTGACGGAACCCATCGAGTTCACGTTCCTGTTCGTCGCGCCCGCGCTCTTCGTCGTGCATGCCGCCCTCGCCGCGACGCTTGCCACGGCTATGAATGCCGCCGGTGTAATCGGCGTGTTCTCCGGCGGCCTCATCGAGATCTCCAGCTTGAATCTCGTTCCGTTGTGGGCGAACCATTGGATGACCTATCTGGTGGGTCTCGCGATCGGTCTTGCGTTCACCGTCATCTACTTCATCGTCTTCCGCTTCCTCATCCTGAAGTTCGACTTCAAGACGCCGGGTCGCGAAGAGGATGAGGAGATCAAGTTCCGCAGCAAGGCGGAGTACCGTGCCGCCCAGCAGGGGGGCGCTGCGGGCTCGATGTCCGCAGCTGCCGATGCGGACGATCCGTATGCCGTCATGGCGGCGGCGGTTTTGGAGCTCCTCGGTGGCGCCGATAACATCGTGGATGTCACCAACTGCGTCACGCGCCTGCGCGTGAACGTGAAAGACGAGGCGCTTGTCGCCGATGATGTCGACTTCAAGTCGGTCGGAACCAGCGGAATCGCCAAAAACGGCAAGGCGATGCAGGTTATTATCGGACTCAAGGTTCCCAAGGTGCGCGACCGGTTCGAGCAGCTGCTATAGGCGTCGCACGTCCCCGGGGGAGGGCGGTCTTCTTGCGGGCCTCAACCTCGCGACCGATCTCGATGGCTCCCTTCCCCGCAACCATATCCGAGGCGCCGCACCGGGCCGCGGCGGCGCGCAGGAAACATCCTTGCGGCCAGGATTCAAGGAGGGTCCAGCTATGTCAAAGAAGAGCTATGCGGTAACCATCGCCGGCGGCGGATCGACCTTCACGCCCGGTATCGCGCTCATGCTCCTGGAGGAGCACGACCGCTTCCCGGTCAACAAGATCTGCTTCTACGACAACGACGCCGAGCGCCAGGAGATCGTGGCCAAGGCGTGCGAGATCTACTTCCGCGAGAACGCGCCCGAGATCGAGTTCAGCTACACGACCGACCCCGAGACCGCCTTCACCGGCGTGGACTTCGTGCTCGCCCATATTCGCGTGGGCAAGTACGCCATGCGCGAGAAGGACGAGAAGATTCCGCTGAAGTACGGGGTCCTGGGCCAGGAGACCTGCGGACCCGGCGGCATCGCATACGGCATGCGCTCCATCGGCGGCGTCATCGAGATCTTGGACTACATGGAGAAGTGGAGCCCCGACGCCTGGATGCTCAACTACTCCAACCCGGCCGCGATCGTGGCCGAGGCCTGCCGCGTGCTGCGCCCGAACTCCAAGATCATCAACATCTGCGACATGCCCATCGACCTCATGGATAAGATGGCGACCATGTGCGGCATCAAGGACCGCCGCGAGCTGCAGTACAGCTACTACGGCCTCAACCACTACGGCTGGTTCACCAAGATCTACGACAAAGAGGGCAACGACCTCATGCCCGAGATCAAGAAGCATATGGCCAAGAACGGCTACCTCGACGGCATCAGCCACGAGGCGGGCCAGGAGCAGCATATCGACGAGTCCTGGATCCACACCTTCGGCAAGGCCAAGGACGTCTACGCGCTCGACCCCGAGACCATCCCGAACACCTACCTCAAGTACTACGTGTTCCCGGATTACGTGGTGGAGACCTCGAACCCCGAGTACACCCGCGCCAACGAGGTCATGGACGGCCGCGAGAAGCGCGTCTTCGGCGCGTGCCGCCAGGTGATCGAGAAGGGGACCGCCAAGGACTGCGGTTTCGAGGCCGATGCGCACGCGACGTACATCGTGGACCTCGCCTGTGCGCTCGCCGAGAACACCCTCGAGCGGTTCCTGCTGATCGTCCCCAACGACGGCGCGATCTCGAACTTCGACCCGACCGCCATGGTCGAGGTGCCCTGCATCGTGGGTAAGAACGGTTACGAGAAGATCTGCCAGGGGCAGGTTCCCCAGTGGCAGAAGGGCATGCTCGAGCAGCAGGTCTCCGTCGAGAAGCTCGTGGTCCAGGCTTGGGTGGAGCACAGCTACCAGAAGCTGTGGCAGGCGCTCTCGCTCTCCGCGACGGTGCCCTCCGCCAAGGTCGCTAAGCTCATCCTCGACGACCTGATCGAGGCGAACAAGGACTACTGGCCCGAGCTGCACTAAGGGCGCATCAACGCGAGTCCGCAGAGGGCCCGGCCGGGCTCGCGATGATCCCGGCCGGGCCCTGTCCTATAGTGTCCAATTAGATTGATGGCAATACGGTAGGTGGCGTCTTTCAGGGCGCCTTGGGATGCAGATGGGAAAGGAAAGGTTCAAAGATGATTCGAAAAGATCGCGAGATCACCGACCGAAACGAGCAGCTCGCCATCCTTGCGGATTGCGATGCATGCCGCATCGCGCTCAACGATCCCGAATCGGGGTTTCCCTACGTGGTACCGCTCAACTTCGGGGTGGATGTGGAGGACGGCCAGGTTTACCTCTACTTCCATAGCGCGCGCCGGGGCAGGAAGCTCGAGCTCATCGCCGCGGATGCGCGCGCAACCTTCGAGGCGGACTGCGACCATCGCTTCATCTTCTACGACGAGCGCATGAGCTGCACCATGGGGTATCGCAGCGTCATCGGCCACGGCGTGATCGAGATACTACCCGACGACGAGCGCGACCGCGGCCTCAAGATCCTTATGCGCCATTATCACGAGGACGATTTCCCCTACAACCCCAAGACCGTCCCGGCGACCACGGTGTACCGGCTCAAGGTCCTGGATATGACGGGCAAGTTCCGCGACAACGAACATCCCGGCGAGCATCGGCTGCCCCTGCCGAAGACGGGTCCCGCATCGGCGCGATGAACCCTGCCGTGATATACGGATAACGGCAGGCGCGCGGTCAGAAGCCGCACTGCCAGAAACGCGAACGCCGCGAAGGCGAAGACAGGAAGAGCCCCCGCCCGAGATGAACTCGGACGGGGGCTCGAGGACCCTTTCAGGGTGTCATCGGCGAGGAGCGGGGCTCGAAGCCTCGAATCTCCGGCGCAGCCCTCAGGCGCTTTTAGGCCTGGGTGTCGGCTGCGGGGGCCTCCTCGGCCTCGGACTCGGCGGCGAGCTGGCTCACCGCGGCGTTCGCGGGAACGCCGGACTTCATGTAGTCCTCGAAGGCCGAGCGGACGTTGGGCACGGCGAGGCCGACGATGACCTGGAGCGCGGTGCCGTTGCGCACCACACCGTGGGCGCCGAACTCCTTGAAGAAGGCGTCGCTCTGGACCTTGTCGAGGTCGGCCACGCTGACGCGCAGGCGGGTGGCGCAGTTGGTCACGGTCGTGACGTTCTCGGCGCCGCCGAGGCCCACCAGGAAGGCAGCGGCCTTCTCCTGATCCTCGGTAAGAGCACCGGCGTTGCCGCCCTTCTTGCGCTCCATGTACTCCTTCTTGGTGTAGAGCTTGATCTCGTCCTCATCCTCGCGACCAGGGGTCTTGAAGTTGAACTTGATGATGAGGAAGTGGAACAGCACGAAGTAGATGCCGCTGAAGACGAGGCCCACGGCGATCTGCTTGAGGTACATCGGCCACTGGTTGACCCACAGCGGGATCCAGTTGAGGGACAGCCAGTTGAGCAGGCCGGAGCTGAACTCGCCCACGACGCCCACCGAGAAGGTGACGGCGTTCATGAGACCGGCGAGCACGGCGTGGACGCCGAACAGCAGCGGGGCGGCGAACAGGAACGTGAACTCGAAGGGCTCGGTGATGCCGCAGAGCATGGCGGTGAGGGCCACGGGGATCATGCGGGCGATGGTCGCCTTGCGCTTCTCGGGCTTGGCGGTGGTGATGAACGCCAGGGAGATGCCGATGGGCGCGAAGACCTTCTTCATACCGAAGAGCGAGAAGGCGGCCTCGGGGAAGACGTTGATCATCGGCTCGGTGACCGTGGCGAACTCGGAGAGGTGCTCGGTCCAGTAAGCGCGAAGACCACCGTTGACGACAGCAGCGTCATAGAGGAAGGGCTGGTAGATGAAGTGATGGAGACCAGTCGGGATGAGGCCGGCCTCGAGGGTGGCGTACACGAACACGCCGAGGGCGCCGGAGGACTTCATGAAGCCCTGGAAGCTCTGGATGAAATCCTGGAAGATGGGCCAGACGAAGCAGAACAGCAGCGCGACCGGGATCATCACGACGAAGCTGATGACGCACACGAGGCTCGAGCCGCGGAAGACGCCCAGCCAGTCAGGCACCTTGGTGTCGAAGAAGCGGTTGTGCAGATAGACGGAGATGCCGGAGATGATGAGCGCGCCGATGACGCCGGTATCGAGCGTCTTGACGGAGCAGATCTCGGCAAGACCGGAGGTGCCGCCGACCTCGACGGAGAAGTCGACGCCGAACATCGGAGCCCAACCGGTCATGAAACCGTTGATGAAGTAGTTGAAGGTCATGTAGGTGACGAACGCCTCGAGCACGGCGCGGGCGTTCTCCTTCTTGGCCAGGCCGATCGGCAGGCCAAGCATGAACAGCATAGGAAGCTGCGACATGACCGCGTTGGTACCGGACTTGATGGTCGCCCAGAACAGCTGCCAGTTGGTGCCGGCGGCAGCGATGTCGCCCACGATGATCTGGGTGGTGAGGATGGTGGAAAGGCCCACCATGATGCCCGGGAACGTCAGCAGCAGTACGGGCGTGAACATCGCACCGCCGAAGCGCTGGATGCTCTCCATTGCTTTACCCATAGAACTTTCCCCTCTTTTTCAGGCGTGCGCGGCATCCGTGCACGCGAGCTGGCCGCGCCGGCGCGCGCATCACGCGCCGGCGCGGCGTCGAACAATTCGAACTACTTGAAGTACTTGCCCCAGAACTTCTCATTCGCGTCGATGAGGTCGTCCAGGATCTCCTTCGCGAGCTCGGTGTCGCCGACGGTGCGGTTGAGCGTGAGGGCCTGCAGCAGCTTGCCCTTGTCGCGCTCGAAGAGCGCGTCGACGGTGAGCTTCTCGTAGGCGTACTGGTTCTCCAGCAGGCCCTTGTAGAAGGTTCCGACCGGCTCCATGGACAGCGGCTCGGCGCCGTTGATGCCCACGCGGCAGGCGACCTCGAGCATCATGTCGGGGTCGAGGTTCGGCACGGTGCCGTTGTTCTTGGTGATGATCAGGAAGATGCGGTTCTCGTTGTGCAGGATCGAGTTGGCGAGCTCGACGATGTAGCTGGCGTGCACGCCGTTCTCGGGCTTGAGCTCATAGGGCGTGCCCTTGATCTTGCCGAGCTTGATGACCTCGTTGACCATGTTGTGGATGCGCGGGGCCTTCCACTCCAGGATCTCGTCGGCGCGGGTGTGGTTGGGGTCCTGGCCCTCGACCACGTGACGCGGGTAGAGATAGTACTTGAGGTAGGTGTTCGGCAGGTACTCGGGGTAGTCCTTGAGCATCTTGCCCATGAAGTTGTAGGTCTCGATCCAGGAGGCCTCCATGGTGTGCTCCTCGTCGCCCTGACCGAACTTGGCGTCGATCAGGCGGCGCTTGATCTCGGGCATGAGGTCCTCGCCGGTCTTCTTGTCGTAGACGTGCGTGAACCAGCCGAAGTGGTTGAGGCCGAAGTAGCGCGGCTCGAAGTCGTTGCGGGTGCAGCCCATGATCTCGCCGTAGCGGTCCATGATCGCGATGGGCATGTCGCAGATGTTCATGATGCGGTAGTCATCAGGGAACACGCGCTTGGTGGCCTCGGCGACGATGGCCGCGGGGTTGGAGTAGTTGAGGATCCAGCACTCGGGCGAGCGCTCGCGGATCATCTTGACGATCTCGATGATGTCGGGCACGCTGCGCAGGCCGTAGGCCATGCCGCCGGCGCCGCAGGTCTCCTGGCCGACGCAACCGTGGGCAGCGGGGATGTGCTCGTCCTCGCGGCGCATCTCCATGAGGCCGGCGCGAATCTGGCAGAAGGCGACGTCCATGTCCTTGAAGGCCACGTCCGGGTCGCAGGTCCAGGTGTACTCCTCGAGCTCGGGGTAGTACTCGCGAACGAGGATCTCGCCGTACTTGCCCATGGGCTCGTTCTGTTCGGCGTTGTTATCGAACAGAACGAGCTTCTTGAGCGGGAACTGGTCCTTGTGGTTGGCAAGCATCGCCATGAGGTCGGGGTTGCGGATGCTGCCGCCGCCGACGATGACTGCACTGTACTTTTCCATGCTCAAAACCCTCCCAATCGACACTTCCTGCAATCAGGCCCGCCTCGCGATAGCGAGCCTGGTTCACGTCCTTGGCCTTGGGACGCGATTGCAGATTATGCGAACAGGGGGAGCGAGCCCAACCGTTTTCGTTGAGCTAGGTATCGGAAAACGGATATGGTGACTTGTCACGCGATATGTGAAGCGTCACATGCCGAAGCGGTGTCCCCAAAGGCTGGGAGCGGGCCCATGGCGGCGCAGGCGTTCGCCTATCCTATGGGCGACTTGATGCGGGGCTTCACCTCGGGGCGTCCGAAGATCGGCTTGAGCTCGCGCCGGCTCGCCGTCTCGGCATGGAGGGAGCGCAGGTACTCGATGTACTTGACGTAGATGATCTCCATGAGGATGAACAGGCGCATGCTCTCGTCGTAGAAGAACTCCCTGAGCTTGACGCGGTTCGCGCCGTAGTCGAGGAAGAGGTTGTAGTCGCTCAGGTTGGCGAGCGTGTTGCCGCCGGCGTCGGTGAGGGACACCACCTTCGTGCCCTGCCCCTTGAGCGTCACCACCGCATCCTGCAGGTAGGGGGTCTCGCCGCGCTTGGAGGCGATGAATATGAGGTCGCGGTCGGTGGCGAGCTGGGCGACCTTGAACAGCTCGGACTCGCCGGGGATGTCGATCAGGTAGACGTTGATGTTCAGAAACAGGCGCTTGAGCTCGGCGATCGCGGAGCGCTGCACGCCGCCCGTGCCGTAGGCGAAGATGCGGCTGGCATCGGTGATCATGCGGCAGAGGGTGGTCATGTCCTTGTTGCGGAAGCACTCGATGGTCTCCTGGAGCCCCGTGCAGGTGGTGTTGACGATGTCCTCGCCGGTGTCCAGGAAGTCGCCGTATTCCCAATGGAGCATCATCTTGAGCTCGGAGTAGCCGTGGAGCCCCAGCTTCTGCGCGAAGCGCATCACGGTGGTTCGCGATACGCTGCAGCGCTTCGCGAGCTCGTTGATGGGGAGGTTCGCGCATTCGGCGCGATGCGCCCCGATGTAGCGCCAGATGATCAGGTCGTTGGGGTTCAGCTTGTAGAAGTTGTCGCTTACGAGTTCGTCAATCTTCACGGCGCTGCTCCCCCGATACGCAAATGGACAAGACCCTAGCATTATAACAGGCAGATACGAAGGCCCCTGATGGCTAATCGACGAGCGGGGTCATGAAGAACGGGGCCATGGGAGGTGCGGCGGCGATGCCGGGGGCGCCGCCGGCGGTTGCGGGGATGATGGTGCCGGGACGACTGGCGGGCGTGGATGGTCGCGCACAAGGGTGTGAAAGCCTGTGAAGCCGCGCGATTGGGTCCTGGTTGCTCTCGTCGGCGCGGTGGCGGCGCCCATGCCGATGGCGTACAATCGACCACACCGCATCCGCCCGTCATGCGGCGGGGTTCGCCCTGCCGTTGAGACCGCCGAGGGAGCAAGCCGTGAGCAAGAAGAAGATGACGCCCGCCCAGAAGGCCGCCGCGCGCCGTGAGCGCACGCCGGAGGAGATCGCGGCGCGCGAGCAGGCGCTCGCCGAGCGCGAGGCGGCAGCCCGCGCCCGCAACGTCGATACCCCCTACGAGCGCCGCACCCGTCAGATCCTCACGGTGGTCCAGGTGATTCTCGTGGCCTATCCGCTCGTGGGCATGGCCCTCTCGTCGCTTTCGGGCACCACCATCCAGGCCCAGCTCGAGAGCGATCCCACCTTCGTGGTGACGTACCTCTCGATCTTCGTGCAGCCGCTCGTGGCATGGCTTCTGCGCTTCGTGTACCGCCACTACGCCGAGGGCGACGGCGGGTACGCCGCGGGCAACATCGTGTGCCTGCTCGTCGCGGAGCTCATGATGGCGAACATCCTGGGCATCGCCGGCATCGTCGTCATCCTCTGGCGCACCTTCGGCCGCATCCAGGGTGAGGTGGGCGAGTGGCTCCGCCGCCGTCGCGTGGGCGGGGTGCTCTTCGACCTCTCGGGCTCGATCGTGGTGCTCGCGCTCGCCCTGCTCGTCGCCTTCGCCTCCTGGCGCCTGGGCATGGCGTAGTCGCCGCTGGACCGTCCCCGCACGCCTGTCGTAGAATCCTATAGATACCTGTACGTGCCGTGATGGCGATTCCGTCCGGCCGTCGATTCGAGACGAGCACGAGGAGACACCCGTGAGCAAGAGGAAGATGACGCCCGCCCAGAGGGCCGCCGCACGCCGGACCCCCGAGCAGAAGAAGGCCCTTCGCGACCAGCAGCGCACCCAGCGCGGCGAGGCCGATTTCGACGAGTACGACGAATATGACGAGGACGAGGAGGACGACGAGGACTACGCGTGGGACCGCGACCTCGCGACCCCCGAGGAGCAGCTCACCAAGCGTATCTTCACCCTGGTCGAGGTCGTGCTCCTGTGCTTCCCCTTCGCCGTTCTGGGCCTCACCGCCGAGGGCGGCATGAGCCTCGATGTGGCGCGCTTCTCTGATCCGAGCTTCCTGGCGAGCATGGCGTCCAACTTCATCCAGATGCCCATCGCGGGCGTGGTCCTGCTCATCCAGAAGCTGTTCTACAACCGCGGCGAGGGCGGTCGCGCCTTCGGGAACCTCGTGGTGCTGCTGATCGCCGAGGTGTTCCTCCAGAACATCGTGGGCATCATCGCGATCGCCTTCCTCATGTGGCGCGTGTGGGGGTCCATCCCCGGCGAGATGGGCGAGTGGCGCTACCATCGCACCAAGATGGGCATGGTCGCCGACATGCTGCCTGGCTGGGCGGTGCTCATCGTGGGCCTTATCTACTCGTTCGTGATCTGGCAGGTGCTGTAAGGGCGCGCCTGCCGCAAGGGGTCCGACGCCGCACCGTCGGATTCCGTGCGGGCCCGGGATAACGGCCATTTGCACATAAGGGGATGGGGTATATGGTCAAGGCGGCGTTCTTCGATATCGATGGCACGATCGTGAGCTTCCGGACGCATGAGGCCCCGGATTCCGCCGTCGAGGCGCTCAGGCGCATGCGCGAGCGCGGCATCCGTCTCGTGATCGCGACGGGTCGCTCGTCGGCGCGGCTCCCCGCGCCCATCGTGGAGCTTGCGCAGCAGGTGCCCTTCGACGCCTACATCACCTTCAACGGCCAGTACTGCTATACGCCGGACGGCGGCATCATCCGCGACGTGCCCATCGGTGACGCGGCGGCGGAGAGCATCATCGACGGCGCGCGGGCGGGGCGCTACGACGTCTGCGTCATGCACCGCAGCGGCTCGTTCGTGAACCGTCACTCCGAGCGCGTGCTCGCGGTCGAGCGGCATGTGGGCGGCAAGATGGTCGAGCGCGACCTCGCCCACGCGTTCGACGAGCCCATCTACCAGTTCTGCGTCTATGTGGACCCCGGTGACGAGGGCATCTTCATGGAGGGCGCCACGGGCGTGGAGCCCACGCGATGGTGCGACTGGTTCTGCGACGTGATGCCCGCCGGCGGCGGCAAGCCCGCCGGCATCGCGGACGTCTGCGCGCATTTCGGCATCGAGCCCGCGGACTGCATCGCGTTCGGCGACGGCGGCAACGACATCTCCATGTTCGGCGCGGTGGGGACGGGAATCGCCATGGGCAACGCCTCGGACGAGGTCAAGGCGGCCGCAGATTACGTGACCGCCGATGTGGACGAGGACGGGCTTTGGCGCGCCTGCGAGCATTTCGGGCTTTTGTAGCGAGGCGGCGCCCCCGCTCTGGGGTACGATAGGGCAAACGAGCCCATGACCCGCGCCGGCACCGCCGGGCGGGTTTTTCGGCGTGCGACGCCCGCGTCGGCGCGCGCCGTGATACCGACCGAACAGGAGAGCCATGCTCATCCATCGCATCGCCGCCCAGCTGCTCACGGCCGAGGGCCCGCGCACCATCGAGGACGCGCTCGCCGCCGGCGAGGACGCGACGCTCGCCGTGTCGCAATCCGGGCGCACGCTCGTCGTGG
>CASFIQ010000200.1 GCA_949294785.1 uncultured Collinsella sp. | reverse complement strand
GCGGAGTGGGTCATGCCCGAGCAGCCGAGGGTCTCGACGAGGCACTCCTCGATGACGCCCTCCTTGACGTTGAGCGTGAGCTTGCAGGCACCCTGCTGAGGTGCGCACCAGCCCACACCGTGCGTGAGGCCGGAGATGTCGGCGATCTCCTTCGCCTGGACCCACTTGCCCTCCTCGGGGATGGGCGCGGGGCCGTGGTATGCGCCCTTGGCGACGGGGCACATGTTCTCCACTTCTGCTGTGTACTGCATGCCTCTCCTCTCTTTCGGTTTCTCGTCGACCGCCATGCGAAGATGGCCAGCCGGACCTGACATGCATGTTTATTGTAACGCGAATCCGGGGCGCCCCGGCGCGTCGCGCGCGGTCAATTTTGCGCTGGCCGCAGTTGGGGGTCCGACCCCGGGAGGTCGCTCGATGCCTTACGCGCGTTCGTCCAGGATGCCCTCGAGCGTGCGCCAGGCGAGCTCGGCGCATTTCACGCGCGCGGGCATGTGCGAGATGTCCTTCAGCTGCGCGGCCTCGTCGAGGTCGTCCAGCTCGTCTGCGCTCAGTTCCTCCCCGCGGATCATCTTGAGGAAGAGGCCCGAGAGGCGCATCGCCTCCCCAACGGTCTCACCGGTGATGAGCTCGGCCATGAGGTCGGCCGACGCCTGGCTGATCGCGCAGCCGTGGCCGGTGAAGCTCGCCTCCTCGATCACGTCGCCCTCCACGCGCAGCTGGAGCGTCAGCTCGTCGCCGCAGCTGGGGTTGATGCCGTCGTGTTCATGGGTGGGGGCGTCCATCTCGTACTTGTAGTCGGGATGGGTGCTGTGCTCCATGAACGTGGTCGAGCTGTAGATGTTAGCCATTGAAGGTGCTCCGATTCGGTCGGTCGTTTTCGCTGTCGTCGGTTACCGGACGGCTCGCTTGTCGAATTGCCAGCCTGCTGAGCTGCTCGCTTGTCGAGCCACTCATCTGTATCCGATGTTTTCTGGGGACAGGGTAGCGCAAGGTGCTGATGCAAGGCAACGCATCGGGTAGGTGCTTGATTCTTTTGATCTAGATCGTATCGAGAATCTATGGCTAAGAACATGTGTTCTAGATGTGTCATCGCAGATGGTAAACTATAGCTAGCAAGCGGGCGGTGCCCTCCGAGTCCAACGGGGTAGTCAGGAAGGGTCCGATGCTCAAGCTGACCCAGCTGCTGCTTGCAGCAGCTGTCTTGATCGCCTTGGTTCTGCTGGCGTTCGAGATGTCGCTCGGTTAAACCGGGCTGTGGGTGATGCCTGAACAAAGGAACAGCCGCCTTTCGTGGAGACGGCTGTTCTGCGTGGGCATCGCCCACCAATCACCTAACCACAGGAGGGCTAAAAACCTTCTGCTTGTTACGAGTATACCCCAAGCGGCGTCCCCGTTCGCCGTCGGGTATGCTCGGTTTCTTCTTTTCCGATACTTCGCGCAATGTACGCTAAACAGGACGCTCCTGTTCTGAAACGAGGGGCGCTGACGGCTGCGGCGGCCTCAGCCGTTGAAGGTCCGCCAGACGTTCTCGAGGCCGTCGATGAAACGGTCGATATCGCGCCGGTCGTTGTAGAAGGCGAGGCTCGCGCGGCAGCAGGCGAGGTTCTCGCAGCCCATCCACGCGAGCAGCGGCTGCGCGCAGTGGTGCCCCGCGCGGATGCACACGCCGGACATGTCGAGGATGCTCGCCACGTCGTGCGGGTGGATGCCGCGCACGTTGAAGCTCAGGACGCCGTGGTGGTCGGCGGCGGCGGGGCCGCCCAGGATAGCGCGGTAGGGTAGGGCGCCCATGCGCGCGGGCGCGTAGGCGACGAGCGCCGCCTCGCGCGCCTGGACGGCGTCGTAGCCCACGGTCTGGGTGAGGTAGGCGAGCGCGACGCCCGTGGCGTAGATCCCCGCGGCGTCCTGGGTGCCGGCCTCGAACTTCTCGGGCACGGGGGCCCATACGGCGCCCTGCTCGGTCACCGAGTCGATCATCTCGCCGCCGGTGAGCAGCGGGTCCGCCGCGTCCAGGAGGTCGTGGCGACCCCACAGCACGCCGATGCCCATGGGGCCGAGCGCCTTGTGGGCGGAAAACGCCAGGAAGTCCGCACCGAGCGCGCGCACGTCGACCGGCAGGTGCGGCACCGCCTGCGCAGCGTCGACGACCATATAGCCGCCCTGCGCATGGACCGCGGCGGCGAGCTTCTCCACCGGCAGCCGGCAGCCCAGCACGTTGGAGACCATGGTCGCGGCGGCGATTTTGGTCTTAGGGCCGATCTTGGCGGCGATCTCTGCATCGCCGATGACACCCGTGCTGTTGCCCGCGCCGTCGCGCTCGGGGTAGAGGTAGACGAGGGTGGCACCCGCCGCGCGGCACGCCTCCTGCCAGGGGATCAGGTTGGAGTGGTGCTCCATGACGGTGATGGCCACCTCGTCGCCGGGCTCGAGCACGTGCGGGGCGAAGCACTTCGCCACCAGGTTTAGGCTCTCGCTCGTGTTGCGGGTGAAGACGATGTCGCGCGCGAGTGCCCGCCCGCGCTCGTCCACCGCGCCGATGAGCGACGCGATCTGCGCGCGCACGGCCGCGATGGCCTCGGTCGCCTCGACGGAGAGCGAGTACAGGCCGCGCAGGGGGTTGGCGTTCATGGTTTCGTAGAAGCGCCGCTGCGCCTCGAGCGCGACGGCAGGGCGCTGTGCGGTGGCGGCACTGTCCAGGAAGGCGAGGTCGTCGCGAGTGCTGAGCAGCGGGAAATCCGCCTTGTAGGGGTTGTTCGCGATATCGGCCCCCGGTGCGGCCGCGCGGTTCTCACTCATGCGAGCTCCTCCTCGAAATCATCGGCGAGCGCGCGCCCCAGGCGCACGATGCCCGCGCGGATGCGCTCGTCGTCGGTGGTGCCCCAGGCGTCCTCCAGCTTGGCGCGCATGAACAGCGCCTCGGCAGCCTGCTCGTCCACGCCGCGGCTCATCAGGTAGAAGAGCTGCTCAGGGCGGACGTGCCCGATGGTGGCGCCGTGGTTGCCCGCCACGTCGTCCTCGTCGCAGAGGATGGTGGGCACGGTCTTGTTGTCCACGCCCCGGCTCGCCAGAAGCACGGTCTCGCGCTCGGTGCCCTCGGCGCCCTTGCAGCCGTGCACGAGGTCGATCGTGCCACGGAGCACC
The DNA here is from genome assembly GCA_949294785.1 of uncultured Collinsella sp. Taxonomy (GTDB): domain Bacteria; phylum Actinomycetota; class Coriobacteriia; order Coriobacteriales; family Coriobacteriaceae; genus Coprousia. Next base: position 341 of record CASFIQ010000200.1, on the reverse strand, counting down.
TTCTTGGCGCACCCGGCGAGCACGCCGTTGGCGTCCATGTTCGAGACGGTCTTCTTGCCGCGCTGGCGGACGATGTAGTTGAAGTCGCGGGTCTCGTTGCCGGCGGCAAGGTAGCGCGTGTCGATATCGATGCGCGCGCGGTCGCCGCGCAGGTCGGCGGCGAGGCCCGTGGCGGTCACCGCGCCGCCGAGCACCATGTGGCGCACGGTCACGCGGGCGCCCTCGTCCAGCACGAAGCCCGAGTCGTCGAGCACGGTGGTGGCGCCGCCGCCCAGGGCGTAGACGCACAGGTTCACGTGCGAGCCCGCACCGGCGAAGACGCGCAGCTCCGAGCCCAGAAG
>CASFIQ010000199.1 GCA_949294785.1 uncultured Collinsella sp. | reverse complement strand
AGATCGAGCCCACCACCACGGTGAGCTCGGGGCCCACGAAGGCGGCGACCGCGACCGCGGGGAGCGTGAACGAGACACCCGAGGCGAGCGCGATCGCGCTCACGCCGCGCAGCCGCTCACCCACCGGGCGGCCGGCGCCGGCGACCAGCACGATCAGAAACGGTGCCGCGATGAAGAACGGCGCGAGCTGGAGCATCTGCACGAAAGCGAGGTTCGCCGCGTCCATCCCCACCACGCTCGCAAGCGACACCGTCGGGATGCCGATCGACCCGTAGGGCGTGGGCACGCCGTTCGCCAGAAGGCACATGAGCACCGCCGGGATCGGCGCGTAGCCCATCCCCGCGAGCATGCCCGCCGGGATCGCCACCGCCGTGCCGAACCCCGCCATACCCTCCATGAAGCCGCCGAAGCACCATGCCACGAGCAGCGCCAGCACGCGCCGATCGGACGATATGGACGAGATCATCTTGCCGATCACGTCCATGGCGCCCGTGCTCACGCACAGATTGTAGGTGAAGACCGCCGCGATGATCACGATCACGATGGGCCACAGCGCCATGAGGAAGCCCTCGAGCACCGCCGTGGCGACGTTGTCCGCGGGCAGGTGCCACCACCCGAAGGCGAGCGCGCACGAGATGACGAGCGAGCCGATCGCCGCGCGCCACGCGGGCCATTTGAAGACGAGCAGCATCACCACGAGCCAGAGGATCGGCGCGAGGGCGAGCACGAACGAGAGGGTATCCATAAGAAGGCTCCTACACGGGAGGCGCCCCGGAAGGGCGCGGGATGCACACCCCGTTAGGATACCGCAGCGGCGGGCGCGGGCGGACACGCTCCCCCGACGACGCCCGAATCGTTACCGACGCGCCGCGCGGGCCCTACTCCCCCGCCCGCAGTTCCTTGAAGCCCTCGCCCAGCGTTTCCGCCACGTCGCTGATGACCACGATCGCGTCCTTGTCGTGGCTCGCCACGATGGTCTTGATGATGGGAACCTCGCGCCGGTCAACGATCACGAAGAGCATGGGGCGCTCCTCGCCCGTCCACTCGCCGCGGGCGCTGAGGCGCGTGCAGCCGCGCTCCATGCCGTAGAGGATGTCGTGCGCGATGGCGTCCGGCGCGCGCGAGATGATGAACGCCGCGCGCTGCTTGGGGCCGCCGTCCACCACCAGGTCGACCACATAGCCCAAAAGCACCATGGAGAGCGCCGCGTAGAGCGCGTTCTCCACCGAGAAGACCGGGGCGGACGCCGCGCAGATGAGGCAGTCGATCACCATGACCGTGGAGCCCACGGGAAGCCCGGTCTTGCGCGCGATGATCTGGGCGATGGTGTCCGAGCCGCCGGTGCTCACGCCCGCGCGGAACACCAGCCCGAACCCGATGCCGGAAAGGATGCCGCCCCACAGCGCCGGCAACATGAGGTCGGTATCGTGCAGCGGCACCACGAAGGGGGCGAAGAGGTCGGCGAAGATACCGAAGAGCACGAACCCGGTGACCGTCTGCACCACGTAGCGCACCCCGCCCGTGCGCGCCACCCACACCATGAGCACCGCGTTCATGACGATGGTCTGAAGGCCGATGGGCAGCTCCACCCCGGCGCGGCGGCCCAGCTCGGCGATGATCGTGGCGAGGCCCGTCATGCCGCCGGCGGCAAGGCCGTTGGGCACCATGAACATATCGATGGCGAGCGCCCCGATCGCGCAGCCCACGATGACGAGGGGCAGATCGCGCACGAAGCGCGACTGCATGAGGCGGCTGAATCCGTCGGTGGCAAGGTCGTGTCGGGAGGCCATGGCCCGTCCTTTCCTGCGCACGGTGCGGACGCGGGCACCTCCCGCCGCCGCTGCCGCCGTACCCTAACAGGCGCATGGTCGAATATGGATGATCGCAGCCCGCCGCAGAGCGAAACGCCGGCTGCCCGGTGCATTGTAGCACGCGCGACAGCCGGCGCAGGTAGGTCAGAACCTCTCCATCTCGCGGCGGGACGCCCCCCCTACTTCACCTCGATAAGCTCGTAGCGGCTCGTGCCCAGCCCGATCTTCTCGGCGTGCTCGATCATCGAGCGCCAGTTGGTGTCCGGGTGCGTCAGGTTGAAGTGGTCGTGCCGGCAGCGCTCGGGGACACCGCCCGCCGCCTCCAGCTTGGCGCGGCTCTCGGTGAGCTCGGTGTCGGGCATCTCGGGCGCGGCAAGCGCCATGTCAATCGCCGCCTGGTCGATCGCCACGGGGTCGAAGCTCGCGAACATGCCCAGGTCCGGCACGATGGGTGTGTCGTTCTCGGCATGGCAGTCGCAGTTGGGGCTGATGTCGATCGCAAGCGAGATGTGGAAGCACGGGCGGTCCTGCACCACGGCCTGCGTGTACTCGGCAATCTTGTAGTTGAGCACGTCCACGGCGGCATCGTAGTCCGGCTCGATGGCGTCCTGGTTGCACGCGCCGATGCACCGCCCGCAGCCCACGCAGCGGTCGTGGTCGATGCGCGCCACGGGCACGGTCACAGTCTTGCCGTTCGCAAGCGTGCGCTCGCGCGTGACCTCGAAGCTCACGGCGCCGTGCGCGCAGATGCGCTCGCAGGCGCGGCACCCTATGCACGCGCTCGCGTCAACGCTCGGCTTGCCCGCGGCGTGCTGCTCCATCTTGCCGGCGCGGCTGCCGCCCCCCATGCCGAGGTTCTTCATGCAGCCGCCGAAGCCCGCCTGCTCGTGCCCCTTGAAGTGCGTGAGGCTGATTACGACGTCGGCGTCCATGAGCGCACGGCCGATCTTGGCCTCCTGCACGTACTCGCCGTTCCTCACGGGAACGAGCGCCTCGTCGGTGCCCTTCAGGCCGTCGGCGATGATCACGTGGCAGCCGGTGGCGTACGGCGTGAAGCCGTTCTGGTAGGCGCAGTCTATGTGCTCGAGCGCGTTCTTGCGGCTGCCCACGTACAGCGTGTTGCAGTCGGTGAGGAACGGCTTGCCGCCCAGCTCCTTCACCACGTCGGCCACGGCGCGCGCGTAGTTGGGGCGCAGGAAGCTCAGGTTTCCCAGCTCGCCGAAGTGGATCTTGATGGCCACGAACTTGTTCTCGAAATCGATTTCTGCGATCCCCGCGCGGCGGATGAGGCGCTTGAGCTTGTCGAGCTGGCTCTCGCGCGCATGCGTGCGCAGGTTGGTGAAGTACACCTTGGCGGGTTCCATATGATGGCCTCCTTCTTTGCCCAAGATTTATTCCTCTTCACGCAGGTAGTCGGCGAGATAGGGCACGGCGAAGCGCACGTAACCCCTTCCCGCCGGCTCGATGACGCCGGCATCGATCAGGCGCCGCCGATATTTCTGCGCGTAGTCCTCACTCACCCGCATCCGGTTTGCGAGCTCGGATATCCGGCTGCGCCGCTCATCCTTGCTCATCGCCAGCAAAAAGTCGATATCGCGTTCGGAGAGCGCTGCCAACGTGGTCTGGCAGACGTCGTTCTCGAAGTCCCGCCTCGCGGCGCGCAGCGCTGCATCCAGCATCCGGTCGCCAACGGGCTCGCCCTCGTTTGCGCGCGCGACGACGTTGTGACCCACCAGCTGCATCAGATACGGCGACCCCGCGGTCGCCGCCGCTGCGCGCTCGATCATATCGTCATCGATCGTCACGCCCAGCTCGGCGAACGCATGCTGATAATACGACTCGACATCGCCGAGCGAAAGCGGCGCCAGCGTCATCTTATTCGCTCGGTTGAGGAAGGTGAGCACGCGGTCGTTCAGCGTGGCGGACACCGCACCAGGAAGCCCCGCGAGCACCACGGCGACGTTAAGCCCCTCGCCCACCAGCTCCTGATACATGCCGACGATCCGGCGCACCTCGTCTGAATTCGCCTGAAGCTCGTCGATCAGGATGAGCAAGCCGAGCCCCTGCTGCGTGAGGCGGCGCGCAAGCAGCGTCAGCTTGTACTCGGCCGACTTCTCTTCCTGAACGCTGCGCGTGAACTCAAGTCCCACGCTGAAACCCAAGACGCCCACGCTGCCACCGGAGAGGCGCGCCTCGTCCGTCGTGGCAAACGCGGAGCCGGCATCCTGCACCTTCTCGACGATGCGCTCGAGCATGCCGTCTGCCACGATGGTAGGCGTGGCGACGACGTACCCCACCTCTGCCGCCCGGTCGGCGAGCTCCCACAGAAGCACGGTCTTGCCGCTGCCGCGCTGACCTAAAAGCACCGTGGCGCGCTCGCGACTACCCGGTGCGGACTCCAGGCCATCGAGCAACGCCGCGATGACCGCCTCGCGCCCCACCAGATACGTGGGCCTGTTGCCGAACGATGGCGAGAAGATGGTGTCCCGCATGTCATCCCCCTCCGTTCGCGTAATTCCTTTCCTTTTTTTCCTATTTTTTCCTTTTTTTCCTAAATGTCAATTACCTGCGAAAACATGATCGCTGAGAAGCAGTGGGAACGCTTTGCTTGACGCTATGCGCGCATCTCCAGGAGCTCCACCGCCCGCGTCATCTCGCAGACGTCGAGCCCGCGGCCGTCTACGCTGGCCTCGCCCATCTGATTGTCATACGGGTCCCAGCGCACCCCGTCGCACGGCGGCGTGAGCTCCGCTTGGAAACGCGAGTTGGCGACCATGCGCCACGGGTCCAGGTTCCCGAAGTGATGGCGGCGCCGCACCTCGTCGCCCGCGCGCCGCGCCGACGAGCCGAACGAGCAGTCCACCGGCCGCCAGCCCAGCTCCGGCGTGTAGAACTGCGCCCAGTCATGCGGACCCACATGGTCGCATGCCACGTAGAGGCCGCTTTGCCAGCGCGCCGGCACGCCCGCGGCGCGGCAGAGGGTGATGAAGGTGAGGGCGAAGATCCCGCAGTCGGCGCGCAGCGACTTGGCGCAGGAGTCAGCGATCGCATCCAGCTGCGCGTAGGCGGGCTGGTAGCGGTAGTCCACGTTCTGGGTGATGTAGTCGTAGATGGCGCGCGCCCGGCAAAGCGGGTGGTCGATGCCGTGCGTGAGGCGCGCGGCGAGGGCGCGCAGGTAGGGCGTGAACGCGATATGCGGTCGGTCCTCGGCAAGGTCGGCCGGCACGGGCTCGGGGTCGCGCGCGCCGGGCGCCTCCGGCGACACCATGCCCCGCGGGGTCGCGGAGGCGCCCTTGCCAGCCGCGAGAGCATCGGCAAGGGCGTAGGCGTCAACGTAGTCCGCGCTCGCGCGGTACCGGTACGTCACCTCGAAGCGGCGAAGCTCCGTCGACTCCCAAAACGCGGTGCGGGCGGGCGCGTCCTCCGGCGCGAGCTGCGCGCCGGGCGTGGCATCCAGCACCTCGATATCGGACTGCAGCGCGCAGGCGGCGGGCACGGGAAGCCAGGCGCGCACGCGCTCTGCGGAAAGCGCGCCCGGCACCTCGATCGAGGCGCGCAGCGTGATCGTGCGCCCCGCCGCGCCGTCGCGGCGCATGGCGGCAAGCATCGCATCGCGCGTCG
>CASFIQ010000198.1 GCA_949294785.1 uncultured Collinsella sp. | reverse complement strand
CAGCCGCGGCTGGAAGCTCGAGGTGCTCGATTCGAGCCCCAGCGAGGCCGGCGGCTTCAAGTCCATCGAGTTCAAGGTCTCGGGCGATAAGGTCTACTCCGTCATGAAGTACGAGAGCGGCGTGCACCGCGTGCAGCGCGTGCCCAAGACCGAGAGCCAGGGTCGCATCCAGACCTCGACCGCGACAGTGGCGGTCCTGCCCGAGGCGGACGAGATCGACATCCAGATCGACCAGTCCGACCTGCGCATCGACACCTACTGCGCGTCCGGCCCCGGCGGCCAGTGCGTGAACACCACCTACTCGGCGGTGCGCATCACCCACCTGCCCACCAACACCGTGGTGCAGTCCCAGGAGCAGCGCTCCCAGATCCAGAACCGCGAGGTCTGCATGCAGATGCTGCGCGCCCGCCTGTACGAGATGGAGCTTCAGAAGCAGCAGGCCGAGCTCGGCGCCGAGCGCGCCAGTCAGATCGGCCACGGCAACCGCTCCGAGAAGATCCGCACCTACAACCAGCCGCAGGACCGCGTGACCGATCACCGCATCGGGTTCAACTCTACCTACAACGGCGTGCTGCTGGGCGATCAGCTGGGCACCGTAATCGACGCGCTGGCCGCCGCGGACCGCGCCGAGAAGCTGGCCCAGGCGGTCTAAGGGGTCTGCCGTCCCGTCTTGTCGCGAGGGCGCCGCTCTCGGCATCTGGGGATTCGATGGTCTTACGAGGGATTTCCCGCGTTTTGAGCGGTGGCGCCGTCCGCGCTGGCGTGCGCTTGAGCTGCGCGTTTCAGACGGCGGTCGGGCGGCGGTCAGATTCTGGTCAGATTCGTGTCAGATTCTTTCCGATAGGCGTCAGATGCGCGGGGTAGGGTAGGTGGCACGCGCCGGGGCGGGGCGGATGGCCCCGGTGCGCTCTGGACGGGGCCGCCACCGCACGCGAGCAAGGGGTTCATCATGGCTGACGAAACCTGGACGATCATACGCTGCATGCAATGGACCGAGGGCTATCTGGCGTCCCGCGCCGACGAGCGGCCGCGCCTCTCCGCCGAGTGGCTGCTGTGCCATGCCACCGGGCTCTCGCGCATCGAGCTCTACACCAACCACGACCGCCCGCTCTCGCGCGACGAGCTCGCCGCCATGCACGAGGGGGTCGTCCGCCGCGCGAAGGGCGAGCCGCTGCAGTACATCGTGGGCAACACCGATTTCCGCACCATCAACGTGCTGTGCGAGCCCGGCGTCTTGATCCCGCGCCCCGAGACCGAGATGCTCGTGGAGCTGGTGCTGGAGCAGTTGGACCGCACCGTGCTGGCGGATGCAGCGCCCGCGCGTCGCGAACGGGCGGAACTGCCCTGGAACGACGAGGTCGAGCGCGCCCGCCAGGAAGAGCTCGCCCGCCAGGAGGCCGAGTCCGGAGCCCCGGAGGACGGGGGCGCCGCGAGTGACGGCAGCGGGGGCGATCCGGATGAGGCGGCGGGCTTCGATGGTGCCAGCCAGGATGCCGCCACGACGTCGGTGGGGGATGGCGCGCCTTCGCCCGAGGACGCGGCTGTCGCCCCGCGCGTCGCGCGCGTGCTCGAGGTGGGGTGCGGCACGGGCTGCATCTCGCTCTCGCTGGTCAAGGAGCGCGCCGGGAGGCTGGTCGCCGTCGCCACCGATATCGATCCGCATGCAGTCGACCTCGCTTGCCGCAACCGCGCCCACGCGGGCGTGCCCGCCGAGGCAGCGATGTTCCGCGCGGGCGACCTGGTGAGCCCTGTCTTGCCCGATGAGGCGGGAACCTTCGACGTCCTCGTCTCGAACCCGCCCTACATTCCCACGCCGGTCATGGCAGCGCTCCCGCGCGTGGTCGCGGCGTTCGAGCCCGCGCTCGCGCTCGACGGCGGCGCCGACGGGCTCGATGTGTTCCGCCGGCTCGTGGATGCCGCGCCCGCGATGCTCGTTCCCGGCGGGCTTTTTGCCTGCGAGCTCCACGAGGACGCGCTCGAGGCTGCCGCTGCCATCTGCGAGCAGGCGGGTATGGTCGATGTGAACGTGCAGCGCGACCTCGCCGGCCGCACGCGCTTCGTTTTCGCCCGCATGCCCGATGCCGCCGCCGCGGACGTTCCGACGGCGGCGCACCGCGCGCCTTCCGATGTGGCGCCCGACGACGCCGCGGGCTGGGTCGAGGAAGCCTGACGCCGCCCCCGCGCCCGTATTCACGCGAGCACCACATCGCGCCCCGCTTGCCGACGCGCAAGCCCCGTCTGCGTTCCGATGGGGGCGCCGCTGTGGACATAGTCCGCCTACATGAGACAATACCCGGGTTCGAAAACGCCCGTCCTCCCGGTGCGCCGGCACGCGACCGCGAGGCCGGGCGGATTCATAGCTTGATGCAAGGCATCCCGGTCCGCGGTCGGCGCGCAGCATGCTGCCCCTGCCGCGCGGCCCGGGGTCATATGGTGCGAGAGGCAGATGGTCGGGCATGCCCAGGTGCTATCGGATGGCGGACGGCTCCGTCGATGATGAGGCGATCAAAAAGGTCGCGCAGACCCTGCTTGCGGGCGGGCTCGCCCTCATCCCCACCGAGACGGTCTACGGGATCGGCGTCGCCGTGTCCGCCTTCGCAGGAGGCGGGCCGGCCGAGCCCGATCGCCCGCGCGTGAACGGCTGCCCGGTCCCGCCGGCGGGCTCGGGTTACCGGCGCATCTTCGACCTCAAGCGGCGCGAGCTCACCCAGACGGTGCCCTGGCTGGTGGCGGGCGCCCAGGATCTGGATGCGTATGGCGTAAACGTCGACGGCCGCACCCGGGCGCTTGCGCGGTCGCTTTGGCCGGGGGCCCTCACCCTCATCGTCCCGGCGCGCGCGGATGTCCCGCGCTTCATGTGCGCGCCGGACGGGACCATCGCGCTGCGCGCCTCGGCCTCGCCCGTGGTCGCGGCCCTGGTGCGCGCCTGCGGCTGCCCGCTCGCCGTCACGAGCGCCAACACCCACGGCGCCCCCGCCCCGGCTTCGTTCGCCGATGTGGAGCCCCGCGTGCTGGCGGGGGTCGACGTCGCCATCGACGCGGGCGAGACGCCATGCCGCGACGCCTCGACCATCGTGTCGTTCCCCTCGGGCAACCTGAAGGTCGTGCGCCAGGGGGCGCTCCCCGCGCGCGATATCGAGCGCGCCATATCGGGCGTCGACGGTAAGGGCGCCTGAGGGCGCCGGAAAGGTCGGATCGTGGCAGACGTGCTGGGCAACCTGGACATCTCTTCGGACGCGTACGATTTCGGCGCGTCCTACATCATGGCGCTCGACGCGGGCACCACGTCGGTGCGCGCGGTGATCGTGGACGAGTACGGCTGCATCGTGGAGCAGGCATCGCGCGCGATCGGCTGCTCCTATCCCGAGCTGGGCTGGGTGGAGCAGGACCCCATGGAGATCCTCGCCTCGCAGGTGGCGGCGATCGCCGAGGTCCAGTTCAAAAGCGGCATCCATTCGGACCGCATCGCGGCGGTGGGTATCTCCAACCAGCGCGAGACCTGCGTGGTGTGGGACCGCGACAGCGGTCAGCCCATCTACAACGCCATCGGTTGGCAGTGCCGGCGCACCGCGCGCCGCGCCGCCGAGCTGATCGAGCAGGGGCTCGAGCCGAAGATCCGCGCCGCGTGCGGCCTCACGCCGGACGCCTATTTCTCCGCGACCAAGATCGAGTGGATCTTGGACAACGTCGCCGGGGCGCGCGAGCTCGCCCGCGCGGGGCGCCTCATGTTCGGCACCATCGATACCTGGCTCGTCTACAACCTCACGGGCAAGACGGTCCATGCGACCGACTACACCAACGCCAGCCGCACCATGCTCTTCAACATCCACACGCTTGCCTGGGACGAGGAGCTCCTTGAGCTCTTCGATATCCCGGCGAGCATGCTGCCCGAGGTCAAGTGGAGCTCGGACGATTACGGGCGCGTCTCGTCCGAGATCATGTCGCACGCGCCCCGTATCGCCGGCGTGGCGGGCGACCAGCAGGCGTCGCTGTTCGGCCATTGCTGCTTCGAGGCGGGCCAGGCCAAGAACACCTACGGTACCGGCGGTTTCCTACTTATGAACACCGGTGATGCGGTGGTCGAGTCGCGCAGCGGGCTGGTCTCGACCATCGGCATCGCGCAGGGCGGGCGGGTGAGCTACGCGCTTGAGGGGTCGATCTTCCATGCGGGCTCCACCATGCAGTGGCTTCGCGACAAGCTGGGCATCATCCAGGACATCTCCGAGGCGGCCTCGATCGCGCGGTCGCGCGCGGGCAACGACGGGTGCTATCTGGTGCCGGCGTTCAGCGGGCTCGGCGCCCCCTGGTGGGATGCCGAGGCGCGCGGTATCATCTGCGGGCTCACCGCGGCGTCGGACCGCGCCACGCTGGTGCGTGCGGCCTGTGAGTCCATGGCGTATCAGTCCTACGACGTGCTGCGCGCCATGGAGGAGGACGCGGGCCGGCGCCTGGAGGCGCTCTTCGTGGACGGCGCCGCCTCGCGCAACGACTTCATCATGCAGTTCCAGGCGGACCTGCTGGGAATCCCCGTCATCCAGTCCGAGGCGACCGAGACCACGGCGCTCGGCGCCGCCTACCTGGCGGGCCTGGCGGTGGGGTACTGGGTCGACCGCGAGGACATGCTCCAGAACCGCGTCCACGGCGAGCGGTT
>CASFIQ010000197.1 GCA_949294785.1 uncultured Collinsella sp. | reverse complement strand
ACGCGCTGCACGCGGTGCACGCCGCTCTCGTACTTCATGACGGAGTAGACCTTATCGCCCGAGACCTTGAACTCGATGGACTTGAAGCCGCCGGCCTCGCTGGGGCTCGAATCGAGCACCTCGAGCTTCCAGCCGCGGCTGGTGCAGAAGCGCTCGTACATCTTGAACAGGTCGCCCGCGAAGATGGCAGCCTCGTCGCCACCGGCGGCGGAGCGGATCTCCACGATGGTGTTCTTCTCGTCGTTCGGGTCGCCGGGGATGAGCATGAACTTGATGTCCTCCTCCAGCTGGGGGAGCTTCGCCTCGTTGGCGGCGATGTCCTCCTGGAGCAGGGCCTTCTCGTCCGGGTCGGAGGTCTCGTGCTGCATCTCCTTGGCGGCATCGATGTCGTCGAGGGCGGCCAGGTACTCGCGCGCGGCCGTCACCAGCGGCGTCTGGTGCGCGTACTCCTTGTTGAGCCGGGTGTACTCCTTGATGTCGGACGCCACCGAGGGGTCGGCGAGCTTCTTCTCGAGCTCCTCGTAGGCGGCGATGAGTTTCTCAAGCTTGTCGCGCATGGGGTTCTCCTCAGGTCGAGCGGGCATCTGCCCGCGGTATGACATGGTAGTCGCGCCCACCTGGCCGATGAGGCCATCTCGATGCGGGCCATCTCGATGCGTGCCGCCCCATCTGGGGGCGGGCTGCCGCGGGGCGCAAAAGGGGAAGATGCCGGCCGCGCGTCGCCGTGCGACGGGGCCGGTGGGGGGGCGCAGGGCCCAGCTAGAACATGTCAAACCTCAGGTACATGCACGAATCCCTTCATCCGGCATCCCATGATACCCGGCCGCCCGCCAAACACAAGGGCCCGGCGGCGCGCACACCGCGAGCACAGATATCCCCCCTCCCCTTCCTCCCCGACTTCCATTCGAAATAATTTCCGGTTTCGGCAAAAAATCTAATAGAGGGACCGGGAGGGCCGGGAAGACCCGGAAGGCCATTGGTGCGTAGGCGGCTGCGAAGCCGGCCGCCCTACAGCAGCGTGATCTGGAACGAGCGCTCGTCCACCTGGCCGGGCTCGAGCAGCGTGATGTTGCGCTTGTGCTCCAGCACGTCGTCCTCGGTGTCGAGGGTCGCATGCCCCGTCCAGGGCTCCAGCGCCACGAACGGCGCGCCGTCGCCGGCCCATACGCCCAGGTACGGGAAGCCCGCGAAGTCCATGCGAACGCCGTGCCCGCTCTTGGTGCCGCGCATGGTCACGGTGTCGCCCGGGACGCCCTCGAGCATGATGGTGTCGAAGCGGAACGCCTCGCGCGTGAGTGGCATGCGGTCCGCGTGGTCGACGATGGGGTTCACCGGGTCGTAGGTGAGCAGGCCGCCGTCGCAGATGGTGGGCGAATCATAGGTCCACGGGTGCTCGAACACGAGCTCGTAATCCTCCCATGCCTCGCCCTCCGCGCCGGGCGCGGGCACGTTGAAGGCGGGGTGACCGCCCACGGAGAAGGGCAGGATCACGTTGCCGGTGTTCTCCACCCGGAAGGTCTGGGTGAGAGTCGCCGGCCCCGTGAGGGCGTAGGTCATGTTGAGACGGAAGGCGTACGGGTAGGAAGCGCGGGTCTCGGGCGAGTCGGTGAGCTCGAAGGTGACGCTCGCATCGTCTTGCGCCACGACCGCGTGCTCGAAGTTGCGCGCGATGCCGTGGCGGCCCAGCTTGACCGGCCCCTCGGCAGAAGTCGCCCGGTCGCCGCGGATGCTGCCCACGATGGGGAACAGCACGGGTGCGTGACGGTTCCACCAGGCGGGGTCCGCCTGCCAGAGGTACTCCGCGCCGCCGAGGGCGAGGCTCGTGAGCTGCGCGCCGGCGGTGTCGATGCTGGCCGAGATGCTGTCGCGGGCGATGGTGACGAGGGACATGGCTGCTCCTATCCATAAAGGTCATCCGAAAGGTGTGCCGCCCGCCGGGCGCGGGCGCGAGCGGCGCGGGGCGCGGCGGCATCGCCTGCCTTGCCTACGATATCTGACTATAGCTCAGGCAGAACGCGAAGCGGCCCTGCCGGGGGAAGCCTTACGCGAACGGGCCCGACTGGTCTTTGGACGCGTCGTCGGAAGAGACGATGGGACCCTCCTCCTCGGTCGCGTCCGAGGTGTCGACGGCGGGCGCTTCGGCGGCATCCGCAACACCGGCGGTGCCTTCCGCATCTTTCTCCGCAACCGGGGCGGGCGCCTCGGGGGCGGAAGCCTCGGGCGCCGACACGGCGGCACCGGATGCGACGTCCGCCACCGGCCCCTCGGCCACAGGCGCCTCGGCGGGCGCAGAGGCTTCGGCAGGCGAAAGGGCGTCGGCCGCGGGAGCGACCGGGGCCGCATC
>CASFIQ010000196.1 GCA_949294785.1 uncultured Collinsella sp. | reverse complement strand
GGCCGCGCCCCATCCGCGGGCGCGCATGGCGTCCGCGGTCTGGATCGAATCATCGAGCGTCCAGCCCATGAGCACGGTCGAGAGGCGCAGCCGTTCGCGCACCTCGTCGCCCGGGCGGGTGCCGGGCGCGCGCATCGCACGGCCCGCCGCGAGCACCTCGCGCCCCTGGCGCACGAACCGCGGGACGAGCCGCATGCATTGCGACAGCATGAGCGCCAGCGTCGGCGCGACGTTGCCCACAAGCGCCTGGACGCGGTCCTCGGGCACGATCGCCGCGGCGGCCTGGAACCACAGGGCGCTCGCCACGAACAACGCCCCCATGGCGCATCCGAAAGCGAGGCTCTCGAGGTAGACGGCGCGCGACCCCAGGCGCATGAGCTCGGTCGAGCCCGATGCGGAGAAAAGCGGGTTCACCAGCGCCACAATCGCGACGAAGGGGAGCTGCCAGCGCAGGCCTCCGAGGGCGCGGCGGACGCCGTCGCGCGCACAGGTGAAGGCGAGCGCCCCCGCAAGGGAGAGCGCGACGAGGACGGGCTCGAGCGAGCACATCGTGAGCGCGAGCGTGACGACCATGAACGCCGCCCCGACCGCGGGATGCGCCGTGTCGAACGCCGTATGCCGCTCGCGAACCGCCATCGCCCCTCCTCTCGCTCGCCGTCGCCGCCCCTCGCGCGGTACCCGCGCCGCGGACCCGGGGACATCCGCCCCGCATCTTCTGTTTCGTACCCCTATTTCGTGCTCCCTAGTGTATCGCGCGGCGGGGGCGGGCGCCGCGGCAAGGTGAAACATGGGTGTTCTTCGCTAACTGCCCGTCCGCAGGGGGTCCCGCCAGCAGGGATGCGCTATCATCGGACATGCGTCAGCGGCATCCGTCGCGGACCTCTCAGTTTGTCGGACATGCCGTTGGAGGGCACATGACCTCGACCGCCATCATCCTCGCCGCCGGCGAGGGAACCCGTATGAAATCCCGTCACGCCAAGGTCTCCCACGAGATCCTCGGCAAGCCCATGATCTCGTGGGTCGTCGACGCCGCGCTCGAAGCCGGCATCGACCGCGTGGTCGTGGTGGTGGGGAGCCACGCCGACGAGGTGCGCGCCATCATCGCCGACGCGTACGGCACGGCGGGGACGGTCGAGTGCGTCGAGCAGGCCGAGCGCCTGGGCACCGGCCATGCCGTCAAGGTGGCCATCGAGACCGCCGGTATCGACGCCGGCCCCGTCGTGGTGCTGAACGGCGACCTCCCCCTGATCCAGAGCGGCACCATCCGCGCCTTCGCCGAGTCCGTCGCCGACGGCGGCGCCGCGGCGACCATCTTCACCTTCACGCCGCCCGAGCCCTTCGGCTACGGCCGCATCAAGCTTGGTGCGGACGGCCAGGTCGAGTGCATCATCGAGCAGAAGGACTGCACGGCCGAGGAGGCCGCGACCCTGCTCGAGTGCAACGTCGGCTGCTACGCCTTCGACGGCGCCGAGCTCGCCGCCCACGTGGGCGAGATCGGCTGCGACAACGCGCAGGGCGAGTACTACCTGCCCGATATGGTCGAGATCCTGAAGCGCGCCGGGCGTGCCGTCTCCATCTTCCACTGCGACGACTACCGCGAGGGCCTCGGCGTGAACAGCCGCGCGCAGCTCGCGCAGGTCACCGCCGTGGCGCGCGACCGCGTGAACGCGCGCCTCATGGCCGAGGGCGTGACCCTCATCGACCCCGCGCTCGTCTGGATCTCCCCCGAATCCGAGGTCGGCCGCGACACCGTGATCTGGCCGCTCACCTTCCTCACGGGCTCCTGCAAGATCGGCGAGGGCTGCCAGATCGGCCCCAACACGCGCCTCACGGACACCCGCATCGGCGATGGCTGCAGCGTGGAGGAGACCGTGGCCATCGAGGCCGTGCTGGAGAACGACATCTCGTGCGGTCCGCGCGCCTATCTGCGCCCCGGCACGCACGTCCTCGACCATGCGCACGTGGGCACCCACGTCGAGATCAAGAAGTCCACGATCGGCGAGGGCTCGAAGGTCCCGCATCTCTCCTATATCGGCGACACAACCATGGGCGCGGGCGTCAACATCGGCGCGGGCTCCATCACCTGCAACTACGACGGCGTCCACAAGAATCCGACCACCATCGGCGACCGCACGTTCATCGGCTCCAACACCATGATGGTGGCACCGGTGAACATCGGTGACGACGCGGTGACCGGCGCGGGCAGCGTCATCACCAAGGATGTGGAGGACGGCGCGCTCGCCATCGAGCGCAACGACCAGCGCATCATCTCCGGCTACACCGCGCGCAAGCGCGCACGCAGCTGATCAGAAGATCCGTCCGGCACCGGGCGGATCTTTTATTGTGGGGTTCAACCGAGCTTTAAGGGGAGCTCGGATGCGAAAGGAGAAGGCAGATGCCGACAACCGATTCGAGAATGACCAAGGGCGTAAGCAAGAGCATGCGCGTCTACTCGGGAACGGCCAACCGACCGCTCGCCGAGAAGATCGCCGGCATCCTGGGCGTCGAGCTCTCCGGCCTCGCGCTCGAGAAGTTCGCCAACGGCGAGATCTACGCGCGCTTCGACGAGAGCGTCCGCGGCGCCGACGTCTTCTTCATCCAGTCCATCTCCGGCGACGTGAACGACGCGCTCATGGAGCTCCTCATCGTGGCCGACGCCGCGAAGCGCGCCTCCGCCCGCACCATCACCGCCTGCATCACCCACTACGGCTACGCCCGACAGGACCGCAAGGCCGCCCCGCGCGAGCCGATCACCGCGCGCCTGGTGGCGAACCTGATCGAGCGCGCCGGCATCGACCGCGTCATCACGCTCGACCTGCACCAGGGCCAGATTCAGGGCTTCTTCGACATCCCGGTGAACCACCTCTCGGCGCTGCCGCTGTTCGGCGAGTACTACAACGCCAAGCAGTTCGACACCGACAATCTCGTCGTCGTGTCGCCCGACGTGGGCCGCGCGAAGGCCGCCAAGAAGCTTTCCGATATGCTCGACTGCTCGCTCGCCATCGCCCACAAGGGCCGCCCGCGCCACAATGCCGCCGAGGTCATGGGCATCATCGGCGATATCGAGGGCAAGACCTGCATCATCAACGACGACATGATCGACACCGCGGGAACCCTCTGCGCGAGCGTCCGCGAGCTCAAGAAGATGGGCGCCGGTGACATCTACGTCTGCGCGACGCACGGCATCTTCTCCGGTCCGGCCATCGAGCGCCTGAACGACGCCCCGATCGTCGAGTGCCTCGTGACCGACTCCATTCCGGTCGAGGTGGGCGGCAAGATCAAGACCATCACCGTCGCGGACGAGTTCGCCAACGCGATCGCGGCCGTCTACGACGAGGAGAGCGTCTCCAAGCTCGTGGGTGGCGACTTCGCACTCTAAGGGAGCGCCAGGCTGCACCCAGCACAGTGCAATCCGAGGACGGGACCGTGGCTTCGTGCCGCGGTCCCGCTTTCGTTTGGGACCGCATGAGACAACGCCCTGATAATACGACCCTCTACCTGGATGTATCCACCTGAATACGGCAGCGTGCGCCAGCCGTTCCGCTCCAAAGCAGCCACATGAAACATCATTTCGCCGCGACCGGCTATACTTTGCTCGACATATCGGGAAAACCAGGGTCACATACCGACGGACTCGCACCGCCTCCGAGCCACCGGAGAGCTCCGGCGACGAAGACGAAACCCGATGGCGTCGGCAACGGTTCTGCACGAAGGAATGATATGGACAACGACATCGCTAAGACCCGTGAATCGACGTCGGACGGCTCCCTGCTCTCGCGCACGCTCGTCGTCGCGTTGCTTGCCATGCTCTGCTGCGCCCTGTGGGGCAGCGCGATCCCCTGCATCAAGATCGGCTACGAGCTGCTCGCGGTCGACACGGGAAGCGTTCCGTCCATCCTGGTTTTCGCGGGCCTGCGCTTCACGATCGCCGGATCCATCGTGCTGGCCGCATACGCCGCGATCGAGCGTCGCCTGCCCCGCGTGCCGCGCTCTTCTTGGAGCATGGTCGCGCGTCTCAGCCTCGCCCAGACGGTGGTGCAGTACGCGTTCTTCTACATAGGTGTATCGAACGCACCCGGTCTCACGGGCACGATCGTCAACGCGTCGAACTCCTTCATCTGCATCCTGGTGACCACGCTCGTCTTCCGCCTGGAGAAGTTGACGGGGCGAAAGGTGATCGGCTGCCTGGTCGGGTTCGTCGGCGTCGTGATCATCAACCTCACCGGCGGGTCGCTTGCGGGAAGCGTCTCGCTCACCGGCGAGGGTTTCATTCTTATCTCCTGCGTGTGCTATGGCGTGTCCTCGTCACTCATCCGCATGTTCTCCCAGCGTGAGAACCCGGTGCTGCTCAGCGGATTCCAATTCTTCTTCGGCGGAATCGTCCTTATGGTCGCAGGAACCTTGCTCGGCGGTCGCATCGGCCCCATCACGCCGGCGGGCGCGGGCATGGTGATCTGGCTTGGAATCGTCTCCGGGGTTGCCTACACCGTCTGGTCCATCCTTCTGAAGCACAACCCCACGTCTCGCGTCACCATCTTCGGTTTCATGAACCCGGTCTTCGGCGTGATTCTCTCGGCGCTGCTGCTTCACGAGCAGACCGCGATCACCCCGGCGCAATGCCTGCTTGCGCTTGTGCTCGTGGCGGCGGGAATCATGATCACGAGCACCGATGGTGCGTCTCGCCCAACGCAGAAGCTCGCAGCCCGGAGCCTCGCGCCGCGGCCCCGTATCTGATGCCCGGTCATCCCCAGTAGTCGAACATCCCCGCCAAGAATATGGGGATGTAGAGGACCCTGCCGCCACGACGCACGTTTGCCTCCGCCAAAACAACGGCATCATCGATCATGAACCCAGCTGTGGCAAGCGCATTATCGAGTGCCGCATGACGCCGATACGACGCTCCGCTCTTCACCTCGATCGCAGTGATCTCGCCATCCGCGCGCTCGGCAAGATAATCAAGCTCGCCTACCTTTCTGGATGCGTAATATCTCAGCGGAAACCCATGTGCGATGAGTTCCTGAGCGACATACGCCTCATAAACTGCGCCCATGTTCGCCGTGGGTCGACCGTCGAGCAGCCCTTCATACGTGGATTTTGGATACGTGCTCGCCAACATACCAGCATCGAGGTAGAACAACTTGAACTTGCTGCGCTGCTCGTTCATGAGCAAGGGCTTCACCGGCGCGGCAGCGTTGTAGACCGCAAGCGCCACGCCCGCGTTCGTCAGCCATAAGAAATGGTCTTGCACCTGAGAGAAGCGCTTTACGTTCTGGATGCTACCGAACTGAAACCTCCTTGTAGCATTGATGACCTGACTGGGAATCAAGTCATAGATATCCCGAATCACCAGCCGAAGCTCCTCGGGAGCATGCTTGGTTATGTCATCGCGATAGAGCGCGTGCAGATCCTGATGGATAGCCCGGACCACATCGATGTTGTTGGAGGCAGCGAACGCGTTGACCGCGTCGGGCATACCACCGACCATCAGGTACCGGTGAAACAGATCAGATAGGCGGGTATACAGATAATCCGGCAGCGGCTTCTCGCTTGTCGCGCGCTCAACAGCCCGCGGAAGAACCTTGTCGTCGAGCCCCATGGCCCAGCAGAACTCCTCGAAATCGAGCGGGAACATCTCGATACGCGCCACATATCCCACCGGCAACGAATCGATGTTCTCAAGCTTCACCCCAAAAAGCGAGCCCGTAAGTAAGTACCGATAATCACCTTGCTGCACGAGGTACTTGATGAGTGTCACCACAGCGGGACATTCCTGCACCTCATCGAAGATAATCGCCGTCTCCCCGGGCACCAGTGGCTCTTGAGCCTCAACGGACATGCGGAGCAGCAAGTCGTCCGCGCTCGCAGCGGCAGCGAACGATTCGCGCGCGGAGACATCACGAAGCATGTCGAACATCACCACATGGGGAAAGTGGTCCCGCGCGAATCGTTCCACCAGGTAGCTTTTGCCAACCTGACGCGCCCCCGTGACCAGAAGCGCTTTATTACCCGCACCCTCGAACCATGCGCGAAACCGTGCCTCTGCTTTGCGTCTCAGCATACCAACCCTTTCATAGCTCCCACCTGCAAGTTTACACTTTTCAGAAATTCGAGTGCCCTATATTCGACACTTTTGCAGAAATGTTTTGCCCAACATTCGACACTTTTGCAGAAAAGTCGGGCGCCTCGCATAGCGTTGCGGGGCGCCCGACTCGTATTGGCGCGTGGGTTGTCGTGCGCGGGTTAGCTCAGAAGCTCGCGGCCCGCGGCATCGATCGCGTCGATCAGCGCGTCCGCGGCGGCGGCGTCCTCGCCCTTCGCGAAGATGTAGAGCTTGATCTTGGGCTCGGTGCCGGACGGGCGCACGATGGCCTTGTTGCCGCCCTCGAGGTCGAACTCGATGACGTTGGCGCTGGGCAGGCCGTTCACGCCGCCCTTGTAGTCGATGACGGCCTCGACCGCGGAGCCCGCGATCTCGGTCGGGGCGGTCTCGCGGAGCCCCGCCATGATGCCGGCCATCTTGGCGGCACCATCGGCGCCGGGGTAGCTGAGCGAGATGGTCTTGTTGTGGTAGTAGCCGTGCTTCTCGTAGAGGGCGCGCATGGCCTGGACCAGGTTCAGACCCTGCAGCTTGTAGTACTGCGCCATCTGGCAGATCAGCATCGAGGCGTTGACGGCGTCCTTGTCGCGCACGTGGTCGCCGGAGAGATAGCCGTAGGACTCCTCGAAGCCGAAGATGAAGCGGTCGACCTGGCCGGCATCGGAGAGGCTGGTGATGATGTCGCCGATGTACTTGAAACCGGTGAGGCAGCGGCGCAGCTCGAAGCCGTACTCGGCCGCGAGCGCGTCCACCATGGCGGAGGACACGATGGTGGTGACGGCGACCTTCTCGGAGAGGTCCTCACCGCGCTCGGCGCGCATCTTGCAGATGTAGTCGAGCAGCAGCACGCCCATCTCGTTACCGGTCAAGAGCGTGTAGCCGTCGCCGTCCTTGCAGGCCACGCCCACGCGGTCGGCGTCCGGGTCGGTCGCGAGCAGCAGGTCGGGATGGACCTCCTCGCACAGGTCGATGCCCTTCTGCATGGCCTCGCGGATCTCGGGGTTGGGGTACGGGCAGGTGGGGAAGTCGCCGTTCGGCTCCTTCTGCTCCGGCACGATGGTGATGTCGGTGATCCCCACCTTGTTGAGGACGGTCGTCACCGGGATGAGGCCGGTGCCGTTGAGCGGGGTGTACACGAGCTTGAGCGGAGCCTCGGCCACCTGCTCGGGCGTGAGGTTGTTCACCGACTTGGCGACCACGGCGTCGTAGTAGCGCTCGAGGCAATCGTCACCGATCCACTCGATCTTGCCCGCGGCCACGGCCTCGTCGAAGTCCATGGTCTTGATACCGTTCCAGGTGTCCACACCGGCGATCGCGGCGGAGATGGCGTCGGCGACCTCGGAGGCGATCTGGCAGCCGTCGGGGCCGTAGGCCTTGTAGCCGTTGTACTGCGCCGGGTTGTGCGAGGCGGTCACGCACACGCCGCCGGAGCACTTGAGGTCGCGGACCGCCCAGGAAAGCGTGGGCACGGGCGAGATCTTGGGATAGACCTTGGCGACCACACCGTTGGCGGCGAAGATCGAGGCGGCCGTCTTCACGAACAGCTCGCCGTTGTTGCGGGAATCGCGCGCGATGGCGACGGTCGGGTTCTCGAAGTTCTTCACCAGATACTCGGCGAAGCCCTGGGTGGCGCGACCGACTGTATAGATGTTCATGCGGTTGGTGCCGGCGCCCAAGGTGCCGCGCAGCCCCGCGGTGCCGAACTCCAGGTCCTGGAAGAACGCATCGGTGATCGCGTCCTCGTCGCCGGACTCTTTCAACGCCTTCAGCTCGGCGGCGAGGTCGGGATCCGTGACGTTTTCGACCCACTCGTCAAGAAGCTGGTGTACATCTGCCATAAGGGGACCTTCCTTTCGGATCACAACATACTCACCCTGGCACGCGGACTGCGCGCCAGCGGCTAGAAGCGCAAGCTTCCTATGTTGCATCATACGTCAGGCTACCGGGTGCATCGGCGAGATACCGGTAAGCGTGCCCATTCGGCGGGCGGCAGGCAATGTTGCGGCAAGGTGCCTGCCACGTGGTACAATGCCCTCTGCGGGCCGTTAGCTCAGCTGGCAGAGCAGGGGACTTTTAATCCCAAGGTCTAGGGTTCGAACCCCTAACGGCCCACCCCTTCGAACCGCAAACGCCTCCCGCGCCGGGAGGCGTTTCTCGTATTGCCGTCCGCTGTCATCGCCGCGCGCGACATCAGCTGCGAACAGAGAGGGAGCGGGCGTCTACTCCCAGCTCCACTGGCCGTTCACGAAGACGGGAACCTCGCTCCCGTCCGGCATGATGCCGACGATATCCATGTCGTCGGTGCCGATCATGAAGTCGACATGCGTGGACGAGGCGTTCACCCCGCGGCGCTCGAGCTCGGCGGCATCCATGTCGTACCCGCCCTCGTAGCACTCGGGAAACCCGATGCCGAGCGCCAGATGACAGCTCGCATTCTCGTCGTAGAGCGTGTCGTAGAACAGGATTCCGCTCTCGCGGATGGGCGTGTTCTTTGAGATGAGCGCGATCTCGCCCAGACGGCGCGCGCCGGCGTCGGTGTCGAGGATGCTCTTGAGCGCCTCGTAGCCGACCTCGGCGCCGAAATCCACCACCTCGCCATGCTCGAAACGCAGCCAGAACCGGTCGATCTTCGTGCCGTGGTGGATGAGCGGCATGGCGGAGTAGACCACGCCGTCGGCACGCAGGCGGTCGGGAGAGGTGAAGACCTCCTCGGTGGGGATGTTGGGGAAGAACGGGACCCCCTCGGGTGTCTTGGACCTGCCGCCGGCCCATACGTGCGCATCGGTCAGCCCGACGGTGAGGTCGGTGCCGGCGTCGGTGGTGTAACGGAGAGCATCGAAGCGGCGCTCGTTCAGGAACCGCAGGTTCTTGTCAAAGGTCGCGTCATGAAGCTCCCAGTCGCTCTCGGGATCGTCCCCGTCGGCGCGGGCGGCGGCAAGGATCGCGCGCCAGAGCGTCAGGACCGCCCATTCCTCATCAAGATCGGGAAACACGTGCCGCGCCCATGCGGCGACCGGCGCGCCGGCGATGCACCACGGGTTGATGTTGAAATCAAGCCCGCGACGAAACACCGTGCACTGCGTGTTGCGCGCCTTCGAGGCGGCGGCGGGCTTCGCCGGATCGATTCCGGAAAGCGCCGTGGGATCTGAGCCCTCAACGAAGATGAAGCAGGCGCCGGCGCGCGCGAGCGAGTCCAGCTGGACGCGCTGCCACTCGGGAACCTGCTCGAACCAGGCCGTCTCCACGTTCTCGTAGGTGATGCGCGAAAGCTCGTCGTCCGCCCAGATCACGGTCACGTGGCCCGCGCCAGCCTCGTACGCGGCGCGCGCGAGCATCCGCGCGAAGTCCGCACGCTCGACCGGAGCCTGCACCACCACCTCCTGGCCGTGCTGGACGTTCACGCCCTGCCGTACCACGAGTCGCGCATAGCGCTCGATCTGAGGCTTGAGGTTCGCCCAGGCGATGCGGACGTCTTCCGGAGTGAGGTCTTGGGTCTTCACGTGATTCCTTTCTCATGAAACGGGCCCGCGGCTCATAGGAGTCGCGGGCCCGCATCGGCGCCATCGCACTTAACGGCGCGAGCGGTTGTTCTTCTTGGGTCCGCGCTTCTTCGCGGCGGGGGCGGCGGCAGGAACCTCGTCCGATTTCTGCGTCGCCGCATCGGTCGACGCACCATCGTCTGCGGAAGCCTTCTTCTTATGGCGTCCGCGCGGGTTCTCGCGGCGCGAGACCTCCTCGAGGAACGCGATCGCGCGCGCATCGGTCATGCCCTCGGCACGACCGCGGTAGTAATTGCGCAACGGGCGGATGCGCACCATGTCGTAGACGAAGGCGCCGATGACGAAGGCGTAGGCGAGCACGATGCCGGCGATCTGGATCGTGTTGTAGAGCTGCGGGTCGATCCCCGCGTCCATACCCGCCAGGATCGCGCCCTCGGCGATAAGGACCACGACGCCGATGACCAGGATCACCCAGAAGATGCGACGGCGGCTCTTGTAGTCGTCGTCCTCGCGCAGCATCGCGTTGGCGACCGACGCCTGCCGGTCCTCGCGGGCGCGCAGCTCGCGCTTGCGGGCGCGCCTCTCCTCCTTGGAGAGGCCCTCGAGCGACTCGCCGCGCTCCGCCTCGCGACGGCGTGCCTTGGAACTCGCCGGCACCACGCGCACCGAGGTGGCCGC
>CASFIQ010000195.1 GCA_949294785.1 uncultured Collinsella sp. | reverse complement strand
GCGCCCGGCGGGCGTCACGACGGTCCAGGCGAAGAAGGAGGCCGCCTCGCCGGGGAGGCCGGGTGTGCTCGGCCGTGGTCTCGGGGTGCTCGCCGGGGCGCTGGGTGCGTTGCGCACCGGGCGCGTCGTCGTCATCGCAATCGCCCTCGCGGTCGTTCTCGCCGTGGGCGGCGTGGTGGTCGTGAACGGGCCCTTCTTCTCCGCGACCGACATCCAGATCTCGGGGTCCGAGCACGTGCCGCGCGAGACGGTCGAGCGGCTGGTCGAGGTCCCCGGGGGCACGACGCTGCTGAACGCGAACGCCGATGCGATCGGCGGGGAGCTCTTGGAGAACCCGTGGGTTGACGGCATCACGCTCGAGCGGGAGTTCCCGCATACGCTCAAGATCGCGCCGACCGAGCGCGCGGTCGCCGCCATCGTCTACATCACCGCGGACGACGTGGCCTGGGCCGTGGGCGACGATGCGTGCTGGATCGCCCCGATCTCGCTTTCCGTCACGGTGGATGCCGAGGGCAACGTCGTGCGCGAGGTGTCGCAGGTGAGCGCCGATCAGGCGGGCTTGGATGCCGCCGCGGGGGGCTCGGGGGATGCTGCTGCCGATCCCGCCCCGGCGCCTGCCGAGGGCGAGGCGCAGACCACAACGCTCTCGGGTATCGATGCCGCACGCGCCCTCGCGCGGGCGGACGGCGCGATCCTCTTCACCGATGTCCCCGCCGACATCGAGCCGTCTTCGGGTGCCGCGGTCGACTCCGAGGTCGTGCTCGCCGGCATCGAGTACGCGCGGGGCTTCTCCGACGAGTTCATCGCGAAGATTCAGAGCATCTCGCTGACCTCCGTCGACGCGATCTCGTGTTATCTGGATTCCGGCGTCGAGATCGCCCTCGGTGCGCCCGAGGACATCGAGACGAAGGAGCGCGTGGTGACGCGCCTGCTCGAGCAGCAGCAGGGCGTCACCTACATCAACGTGCGCACGCCCGACCACTACACCTTCCGGAGCGCCCCCTCGGCATGACGCGCGGCGCGATATGGCGCCCGCCGCGCCGCGGCCGACGCGATGGCGCCCGCGGTGACAGCAACGGTGGGGTTCGAGCCGTTCGCCTTCGGTAAACGGTTGACCCTTCTACCTGCGAAACCTCCGCCAATTCCACAAATTTGCGGGGTCGGATTTGACACCTACCTGCATTTTGTGCAAACATATGCCGGTTTACCTCGTACTTTAATGTAAACTTGAAGGTTAGAGTTACCCGTTACGGCAAAGGCGCATCGGAGGACCGACATGCACGAGAACGAGATCAACAACTATCTTGCCGTCATCAAGGTGGTCGGCGTCGGCGGCGGCGGTACCAACGCGGTCAACCGTATGATCGAGGAGGGTATCCGCGGCGTCGAGTTCGTGGCCATCAACACCGACGCGCAGGCGCTCGCGATCTCCGATGCCGACATCAAGGTGCACATCGGCACCGACCTCACGCGCGGCCTCGGCGCCGGCGCGAACCCCGAGATCGGCCGCAAGGCAGCTGACGAGAGCCGTGACGACATCAAGGAGGCCCTCGCGGGCGCCGACATGGTGTTCATCACCGCGGGCGAGGGCGGCGGCACCGGCACCGGCGCGGCCCCGATCGTGGCCGACATCGCCATGAACGACATCGGCGCGCTCACCGTCGCCGTGGTCACCAAGCCCTTCACCTTCGAGGGCCGCAAGCGCAAGAAGGCCGCCGA
>CASFIQ010000194.1 GCA_949294785.1 uncultured Collinsella sp. | reverse complement strand
GCTGCCCGCCGGAGAGGGCGAAGGGCGACCGCTCGAGCAGCGCGCCGTCGGCGTCGAGCCCCTGCGCGGCAAGCGCACCGCGCACGCGCCGCGCGACCTCGTCTTCGGGAAGCCCGAGGTTTCGCGGTCCGAAGGCGACGTCCTCGAAGACGGTTTTGGCGAAGAGCTGGCGCTCGGGGAGCTGCGCCGCGTATCCCACGTGCGTGCGAAGATCGCGTCGCCGCGCGGTATCGGCGGTATCGATGCCCCAGGCGCGCACCGTCCCGCAAAACGGCAGCTTGAGCGCGCACGCGAGCTCCGCTGTGGTCGACTTCCCCGCGCCGGTTCTGCCGATGAGCGCGGTGATGCATCCCGCGGGCACGGCAAGGTCGATGTCCTCAAGGGCAAAGGGCGGCCGGGCGCGCTTGCGCCGCGCCCGCGTCCAGGGCAGGCGGTTTTTCCGCAGCGGTCCGGGGTGGGCGTAGGTGAAAGACACCTGCCGGAAGGCGATCGCGTCGCGCGGGCCGGCATCGTCGCAGGAGCGAGGGCCCGTTGCTGTCGCGACCGGCGCATCGGGGCGGCGGGTCGGCTTCTCGTCGCGCTCCGTGCCGCAGCCCATCCGCCGCGCGATCTCGCGTGCGAGCGCGGACTCGTCCAAGAGACAGGGAAGATCGGCGAAGGGGCCGCCCGCACTTTTCAGGCGGTGGGCGAGTTCGACGGCGAAGGGGGGCTCGAGCCCCAGGGTATGCAGGCGCTCGAGGTCGCCGAACAGCTCGGCG
Organism: uncultured Collinsella sp.; assembly: GCA_949294785.1. GTDB lineage: Bacteria > Actinomycetota > Coriobacteriia > Coriobacteriales > Coriobacteriaceae > Coprousia. The sequence goes on along the minus strand of CASFIQ010000194.1, from coordinate 26,666 downwards.
GGTGTCCCGTCGAAGGCGATGCGGCTGTGCTCCAGCACGATGGCGCGGTCGGCGGCGAGTGCGTCGTCCATGTGATGGGTGGCGTGGACGCACGTGCCGCCGCGGTCCGCGAACGCCCGGGCGATCTTGCGGACGGCGTGGCGCCCCTCCTCGTCCAGCATGGCCCCCGGCTCATCGAGCAGCAGGATATCGGGTTCCATGGCGAGCGCGCCGGCGATGGCGACGCGCTGCTTCTGCCCGCCCGAGAGGTCCGCGGGGTCGGCTGCGGCCAGATCGGCCGCATCGACGGCGGCAAGCGCTGCATCGACCCGGCGGGCGACCTCGTCGCGGGGAAGCCCCAGGTTCTCGGGACCGAAGGCGACGTCGTCCGCCACGATGCTCGTCACCATCTGGTCGTCCGGATGCTGAAACACCATGGCGGCGCGCGTCCGAATCCGCTCGGGGCCCGCCGGCCCCGCGGCGTCGATGCCGAGGATGCGCACCGATCCGGTGCCGGCGGCCAGCAGCGCGTTCATAAGCTGCAGCAGGGTCGATTTGCCCGACCCGTTCGCACCGAGGACGCAGACGAGGGTCCCCGGATCGATACGGAGCGTGAGGTCGTCCAGGGCGGGCGCCGCGTCCTCGCGATAGCGGAAGCTCGCGTGCGCGATGCTGATCGCCGGCGCGTCGCGCCTCGTGTCGCGAGGGTTGGTCATGGGGCTCCGTCTTCCTGGTCCGGGTCGCGTGCGGTGGGCGACCTGGCTTCACGCGCTTGCACTATACCCTCTTTGGCGCGCCGGGCACAAGTCGGCTAGGATGGTGGCAACGGATGCGGAAGCCCGTGCCGACACCGGGGTGCGGACGCGGCGTCCGGGGACCGTCGGCAAAGGATGGAGAGGGGCCGCACGTGGTGGTTTTGCCTGAGCGCGCATCTGCCCGCGCACGCCGCCTTTCGGCGGTGCTCGCCGCGTGCCCCCTGATCGCCATCCAGCCGACCATCGCCTTGGCGGAGATGGGCTGGAAGCGCGTCCGGACGCCCGACGGCGTGATCGAGTACTTCGATTTCTCCGGCATCGGATACGCGGTCATCCTGATCGTGGTGCTCGCGCTCGCGTTTCGCGCCCAGCGCAAGAACCTCAAGCGCATCGCGGCACGGCGACGCGCCCGGCGCGCCGCCGCACGTGCCGCGGGGGCACCCGACGGGGGAGGGGCAGAGGTCGATCGGGGCGAGGAGATGCTCGCCGCGCTCGACCGGCTCGCCGCCGCGGAGCGCGTCTCGGTCGCGCCGGGGGTGCGCGCCCAGCGGGATCCGTCCGCGATGCGGTCGCGATCTTCTTCGGTAGACGACATGAGGGGGCCCGTCCGGGCTCCCGTGAAAGACAAGGGGAACCGCCATGCATGAGTACGAGCAGATATCGGACGACGTGGTTTGCGCGCTCGCCGCCGCAGCGGGCGAGGATGCGGTGCTTCTGGCCGAGCCCATGCGCGACCACACGACGTTTCGCATCGGCGGTCCCGCCGACCTTGTGGTCGAGCCCCGCTCGGAGCAGGCCGCCGTGCGCGTCCTCGACGTGCTCGCCGTCGCAGGCGTCCCCGCGACCGTGGTGGGCAACGGCTCCGACCTGCTCGTCGGCGACCGCGGCATCCGCGGCGCGGTCGTGCTCTTCCGCGAGAACATGGCATCCGTGACGGTCGAGGGCACGCGCGTGCGCGCCCAAGCGGGCGCGCTGCTCCGCGATGTCGCGCTGGCTGCGGCGGATGCGGGGCTTTCGGGCCTGGAGCCCCTCTGGGGGATTCCGGCGACGGTGGGCGGCGCCTGCTTCATGAACGCGGGCGCCTACGATGCCTGTACGGCGGACGTGCTCGAATCCATCGAGGCCTACGTGCCGGGTCCGGAGCTTCCGGACGGCTCGCGCGAGCGGGGGGCCGTGCGCACCTTCGCCCGCGACGAGCTCGACTTCGCCTACCGCAAGAGCCGTGTCGCGGCGGACGGGCTGGTGGTCCTTTCGGCCACCTTCGCGCTGACGCCCGGCAACGCCGCGCAGATCCGCGCCGATATGGATACCTACCAGCGCCGTCGCGAAGAGAAGCAGCCGCTGGAGATGCCCAGTGCGGGCTCGACCTTCAAGCGTCCGCAGGGCTACTTCGCCGGCAAGCTCATCATGGATGCGGGGCTTGCCGGGACGAGCGTGGGCGGGGCGCAGGTCTCCACCAAGCACTGCGGCTTCGTGGTCAACACCGGCGGCGCCACGGCGGACGATGTCTGCCGTCTTATCGAGCATGTCCAGGATACGGTGCGCGAGCGGTTCGGCGTGGACCTTGAGCCCGAGGTGCGCCGCGTGGGGCAGTTCTAGGCGGAGCTTTCGGCGGATTCCTCGAATCGGGTGAGTTCGCGCCAGCGCCGGCTCTCGACGCGCGAGCCGTCGGCGAGCACGAAGTACGCCGCCGTGTCGTCCAGGCCGTCCACGATGGCGACGCCGCGGGCGCTCCCCGCTACGAACAGCGCCGTGGAGAGCGCGTCCGCGCGCGTCGACGAGGGGCACCAGACGGTGACGCTCACCACATCGGTCGCCACCGGCATGCCCGTGGCGGGGTCCAGAATGTGCCAGTAGGTGACGTCCCCCTCGTCGAAGGTCCGCTCGTAAAGACCGCTGGTGACCAGTGAGCCGGCGCGGGTCCGCGCCGTTCCGATGATGCGGGACCCGCCCGGATCGTTCGGATCGCGGATGCCCGTCGTCCACAGGCCCCCATCGGGTTTCTCTCCCACATAGGCGATGTTCCCGCCGAGGGACAGGGCGACCGCCCGGGCGTCGGTCTCGTCTTCCACAAGCCGGCACAGGCGGTCCGCGATGAAGCCCTTGGCGATCGCACCCAGGTCGAGCTTCGCTGAGGCGTCGCCGAGCGCGATCGTGGGGGCCTCCGCATCGGTGCGGTCGACGACCACCCGGCGCCAATCGACATGGGGGAGCGCCTGCGCGATCGCGTCGTCGTCGGGGCGGACGCCCTCATGGAAGTCCCACAGCGTGGAGACGGCGCCGATCGTGATGTCGAACAGGCCGTCGAGCTCCTCCGAGAGGGCGAGGGCCGCCTCGACCGCGTCCGCCGTCTCGGGATCGACCGCGACGGGCGCTCCGCCCGCCGCGTTCACGCGCGCGATGTCGCTTGCCGGGTCGTAGAGGTCGAAGAGGGCATCGTAGCGCGCGCATGCCTTGGCGAGCAATGCGGGCGCCGCATCGTCGCCGTAGGCGGTGAAGGTGCAATAGGTATCGAACGCGAAGGTGGAGCTCGTCGCAGGCGCCGTGGCGTCCGCATCGCCTGCGCCCTCGCGATCGCCACCCGCGGCGCATCCCGCCAGGAGCGGCCCGCATGCCCCGGCGAGCGAAATCGCCGCGAGCCCGCATACCCCGCGCAGGGACAGACGAACGAGGGCGCGCCGGGTGATGGCGGTGTGAGCCGTCTGGGGGATCGGCCCGGAAGCTGGCGTGGCCGTTTCGCTCATGCGATGCCGTCCACGGGGATGTTCCGGATGATCTGGGAGACCACGATGCCGATGAGCGCACCCGCGACGGTTCCGGAGACCGCGAGGACGGGCACGTTCACGAGCGCGACCTGGGGCGAGAGCACCAGCGCGACCACCAGGAGCTGCCCGGCGTTGTGCGCCACGCCGCCCAGGACGGAGGTCGCGACGGTCGAGAACGCCCGCGTGCGCATCGCCGCCGCCATCACGGCCCAGGAGAGCGCACCCCCCGCAAGGCTGAAGACGAGCATCTGGGGGTTGCCGAACAGCACGGTCGAGCAGAGGACTTTGGCGAGCATGATGAGCGCCCCGGCGCGCGGCCCCATCCAGGCGAGTGCCAGCAGCACCACCGCGTTGCCCAGGCCGAGCTTCACGCCGGGAACGGTGACCGGCAGGGGCACCAGGACCTCGAGATAGCCCGCGATGAGCGCGAGCGCGCAGAAGAGCCCGTAGAGCGCCGTCCGTCGTGCGGGCGAGAGCCGGGATATGTCCATGCGGTCAGTCATGCCCATCAGTATACGCGACTGCGGGCCCGCCATCGCTTTGCCCTTTGCCGTCGCCGCGCGCGGGGACGCTTCGATGGCCTATCCGCGGCGGGGTGCGCCTCGCGGCACGCAAGCGCTTGGTAAACGCTGCGTGACAAGCCCGTTCGCAGGTATCCGGAATCCCCCGTGCGCCACTGCACTATGGTAAAGTACGGGAACCGCGTCGCGAAATGCGATGCGGTGCATGGGCCCTCCAACACGCGGTGCGGTCCTGGCGAGCGAGGGGAGATGGGGCCATGTTGGCGACGCCCTGGGGTTTCAGAGACATCCTGCCCGAGGAGGCGGCGGCGCGCGAGGAGATCTCGACCGCGGTGACGGACTGCTTCAAGCGCCATGGGTGCCTCCCCGTCGAGACGCCCCTGCTCGAGGACCGTGCGGCGCTCGATGCGAGCGGCGGCCGCAGCGCCGATACCCCGTTCAAGCTCTTCGACGACGACGGACGGCTGCTCGTGGTCCGCCACGACAACACGCTGCCCATCGTGCGGATGGTGAGCTCGCGCCTCGCGGGGTCGCCGCTGCCGCTGCGCCTGCGCTACCAGGCCCCGGTCGTGCGCGAGCAGACGCGGTTGGTCGGCGCCTCGCGCCAGTTCACCCAGCTGGGCTTCGAGCTCATCGGCGAGGCCGGCGAGGCGGGCGATGCCGAGCTCGTGCGCATCGTCTCGGAGGCGCTCGGCGCCCTGGGGCTTGACGGATGCCGTCTGGTTTGCGGGAGCGTGCGGCCGTTCACCGCGCTGCTGCGCGCCTGCGGTGACGAGGCACTCGCGAAAGACGCCCTCCGGCTCGTGCACGCCAACGCCTTCGTCGACCTGGACGCGCGCGTGGCGGCGTCTTCCGCGGGCGACGCGGTGAAGCGCGCCATATGCCTCGTCCCCCGCCTCCATGGCGACGCGTCGGTGCTCGACGAGGTCGACCGCCTGCTGGCTTCCGCGGGCGTGGACGAGCCCGCGACGGCGGAGCTGCGCGCCCTCGCCCGCGCCGCCGAGGTGCCCGAAGCGGGGGCGATCTCGTTCGACTTCTCGATCATGAACTCGTTCGACTACTACACGGGGCTGGTTCTCAAGGCCTACGCGCCGGGGCTCTCGGACCCGGTCGGCTCGGGCGGCCGCTACGACGCGGTGTTCGACGGCGTCTTCGCGGGGAGGGACCGCGTGCCCGCGGCGGGGTTCGCGTTCTCGCTCGAGCGGCTCGAGGACGCCAGCCTGCTTCGGGACGCGGCGTCGGGCGACGGGCGTACCGCGGTCCCCGGGCCCGTCGAGGCGTCTTCCACCCGCACGGCGGCGGGCCCCCTGCGCATCGCCGTGCCCAAGGGCTCGCTCAAGGAGGGGACCGTCGCCGCGCTCGAGGCCGCCGGGATCGATGCCTCGGAGCTTGCCGACCCGGGGCGCCGTCTCATCGTGCCCGCGCGCGACCGCGTTCCCGAGGCCGAAGGCGGCCTCGGCGATATCGAGCTCGTTATCGTGCGCGCCACCGATGCCCCCGCGTTCGTGGCGTGCGGCGGCGCCGACTGCGGCTTCTGCGGGCGCGACTCGCTCATCGAAGCGGAACTCGACCTGCTGGAGCTCGTCGACATGGGCTACGGTGCCTGCCGTTTCATCGAGGCCGAGCCCGAGGGCAGGGCGGGGCTGACCGAGCGCGCCTATGCGCGGCGCGGGACGCTGCGCGTGGCGACCAAGTACCCCAAGATCGCGGCGGGATGGTACGCGTCGCGCGGCGTCGCTGCCGATATCATCGCGCTTCACGGCAACATCGAGCTGGGGCCCATCGTGGGGATGTCCGACCGCATCGTCGACATCACGGCAACCGGCACCACGCTCAAGGAAAACCACCTGGTCATCACCGGTGAGATCATGACCTGCACGGCGCGCTTCTTCGCGAATCCCGGTCGCTCGCGGCTCGATGGGCGCGTGCGCGTTCTCGGCGAGCGCCTCGCAAACGTTGCGGGGGAGCTACAATAGCGTTCGCGGCGGTGCGGTGCGCGCCCGCGGTATGAGGAGATGGCGAGTTTCGAGGCGGTTGCGGTGACCGGGGTGCTCCTGCGCAACATCATCGGGTTCCTGGTGCAGATGGCGCCCTGCGCGCTGCTGTGCCTCATACCCTTCGGCAACCGCTTTCGCGGGGGAGCCCGGCGGGCATGGGGCCTGTCCGCGCTGATCGTCGCCGTGGGGCTCGTGCCGTTCCTCGCGGTCGCCGTCATGCCGCTCGTCGTTTCGGACGGGGCCCCGGGCGAGATCTAGAACCCGCTTCAGAACCTCGTCTTCATCGGCACGGTCGCGGCGCTCTTCGTGCTCTATCAGCGCGTGGTCGAGGCTCCGGCGGAGCAGAAGGCGTTCGTGTTCGCTCTGGTCGTCTTCTTCGCCTTCTTCGCGACGTTCACCTCGTTGAACGTCTCCTATCTGCTGGGATTTGCCGAGGAGAGCGACGGGTTCATGTACTATCCGCCGCGCCTGGTGGTGATGGTGGGTGTCTACGCGGTGCTCTTCATCGCCATGGTGCCGCTCATGCGCTCGCTTCGCCATGCACTCGGCTCGCGTATCGCGCCGGCGAGCTGGTGGAAGATGACGGCGCTGCTCGCGGTCCTGGTGGGGACGCTGCTCATTGGCGCCTGGCTGCTGCCGCTCGACTACGAGGGCACCTACTTCACCATGAGCTTCACCATCACGGTCGATGCGGTCTTTTTGGTGTGGTGGATGCTCGGGTTGGTGCGGCGCGAGAGCGAGGAGGCGGAGCAGCGGGCCGAGCTGGAGCATGCCCTGCGCGCGCATGCGGCGGCGCGGGACAGCGTTGCGGACGGGCTTGCCCGGGCGCGGGAGCGCGTGGCGGAGCTTGAGCGCGCGGCGCAACTCGAACGGCAGGCCGCAGCCTCCGAGGAAGCCGTCCCCGCCGCGCCCCTGGCGAGCGAGCCGGCGGTTCCCGTGCACATGGACCCCCCGGTCGTGCTCTCCACGCCGAACCAGGCGGTGAGCTTCCTGCCGGATGAGGTCACCTACATCGATTCGCTCAACCGCGTACGCGCCATCCACTTCGCTAGCGGCGAGCTCATGCAGATCAACATGACGCTCGCGTCGATCTTCGACGAGCTGCCGGCGGCCGCTTCGCCTACTGCCATCGCTCGGTGGTGGTGAACCTCGCCTACGTGAAGTCCGTAACCTCGACCGAGGTGGTCCTGAGCGATGGGACCGCGCTCCACCATGAGCCGCCGCCGTTACCAGGATTTCAAAGCCGCTGCGGCGCGGCTGGGGCTCAGCCTGTAGGTGCGCTGGCCAACCCTATCGACGCCGGGTTTCGCATCGGGGCGCGGATACGCTACGCGGCGGTCTCGCGGCGCCGGGCGCGGCGGGCGGTCAGGGCCTCATCGCACAGCGTTTTGATAACAGCCTGTCGATTGATGCCCAGGTACGTCGCCTCGGCATCGAGTTCCTCGATCATGCGGATGGGGAAGTCGACATTCACCTTCTTCATGCGGTTGGGGCGCTCGATGTGCTCGAAATCGAAATGCTCATCCATATTGGCGCCGGATTCAAAAGCCTCCAGAAGCCGGTCTTTTTTCTCAGCCACGATATGCGCTCCTTTCGCGTGCGGTGGACCAGCGGGCGGAGATAAGGCGTGTTTCCATTCCGCGTTCGGTGAATATGACCGAGCACAGGCGCCCGCCGACCATCCCGATTCCCATGAAACGTTTCTCACCTTTTCGCTTCGCGTGGAGCTTGACGAACTCAGGGTCATCAAACACCGCTAGTGCGTCCTCCAAGCTCAGCCCGTGCTTGGACTCGTTCGCTACGTTTTTCTTGACATCATAAGTGTAATACATATTGCTCCTTAGATATCAAATAAATACCTATCTAATACCTATATGAAGATAAAGATAGGAGACTCCGTCCTAAATCCAATCTATCTCATCGTCCGGACAAGCCTGAACGCACCGTGTTAGCAGATGGTTGCGGGACCGGCTCCCTGGCGCCCGCTATACTTTAGCGTGATAAAGTTAAACGTCCTACCTCCTGCGGTTGATCGGCGATCCGCGCGGCGGCGCGTGCGCCCGGGCGCAGCGGTGGGGGATAAGGCGTCCGAGCATGCCGCATCGCGGGCATCTGGCCCCGGTGCGAGATGGGAGCGATATGAAGACCGTGACCTTGGCGAAGGGCGAGCGCTTGGTGCCCGCCCAGCTCACCCGCAAAGGCGTGCTGCCGGCAGAGATCCAAGCGGCCGCGGCGGGTATCGTCGCGCGCGTGCGCGACGGCGGCGACGAGGCACTCGCCGCCTGCGTGGCCGAGTTCGACGGCGTGGAGCTTGCGAGCTTCCGCTTACCGGACGAGGCCCTCGATCATGCGCTCGAGCGCATCGACGGCGCCACCCGCGCGGCGCTCGAGCGCGCCGCCGCCCAGATCCGCTCCTTCCACGAGCGCGAGCTCACCCAGTCCTGGTTCACCACCCGTGCGGACGGCACCATGCTCGGCTGCAAGGTGACGCCGGTCGCCGCCGCCGGCATCTACGTGCCGGGCGGGCGTGCGCAGTACCCCTCCACCGTGCTCATGAACGCCGTTCCCGCCAAGGTCGCGGGCGTCGGGCGCGTGGTCATGGTGACCCCGCCCCAGCGCGACGCCGCGCCGGGCGAGCCTCCTATCTCGCCGGTGACCCTCGCCGCGGCCAAGCTCGGCGGGGTGGACGAGGTCTATACCATCGGCGGTGCGCACGCGATCGCGGCGCTTGCCTACGGGACCGAGAGCGTGCCCGCGGTCGACGTGATCACCGGTCCGGGCAACGCCTACGTCGCCGCGGCGAAGCAGCTCGTCTCGGGCGATGTGGGTATCGACATGGTCGCCGGCCCCAGCGAGGTCTGCGTGCTCGCCGATGCCACGGCCGCGCCCGCCGTCGTCGCGGCCGACCTCATGGCGCAGGCGGAGCACGATCCGCTCGCCGCCTGCTATCTGGTCACCTGCGACGCCGCTTTCGCGGAGGAGGTCGGCTGCGCCCTCGATGCCCTGCTCGCGCAGAGCCCGCGCGCCGAGATCACGCGAGCCTCGCTCGACAACGAGGGCATGGTCATCGTCGCCGCGGACATGGATGCCGCGATCGCCGCCGTGAACACCATCGCGCCCGAGCACCTGGAGCTCCACTGCGCCGATGCGATGGGCCTTCTGGGCGCCATCAGAAACGCCGGCGCCATCTTCGTGGGGCCCTGGAGCTCGGAGCCGCTGGGAGATTACGTGGCGGGCCCCAATCACACGCTGCCCACCGGTGGCACGGCGCGCTTCTCGAGCCCGCTTTCGGTCGAGGACTTCCAGAAGAGGTCCTCGGTGATCTGCTATACGCCGGCGGGCCTTATGGCGGATGCCCCCGCCACGCAGGCGCTTGCCGAGGCGGAGGGGCTCTGGGCGCACGCGCTGTCCGCCGGATTGCGCCGGCGCGCGCTCGAGCAGGGTGCGGACGCGCTCGCGGTCGATGCGTTGGCGACGGCGGACCTCACCCGGATCGCCTGGCCGGGCGACGCCGCGGCGACCGTCTCGGCGGGCCTTTCCGCCGGTACCGCGTGCGCCGGGGAGGATTGATCCATGGCCGAGCTCTCACCGCGCATGCGCGCGCTCGTGCAGCCGCATCTGGCCCAGATCGAGCCGTACGACCCCGCCTTCGCGCCCTGCCGCATCAACCTCTCAGCGAACGAGAACACCTACCCCCTGCCGCCCGCGGTCCGCGCTGCGGTGGACGAGGCGCTCGTGGCGACCCCGCTCAATCGCTATCCGGACCCCATGTCGAACGACCTGCGCGACGAGCTCGCGCGCTGGCACGGGGTCGGGCGCGAGAACATCTGCGTCGCCAACGGCGGCGACGAGCTCATCTTCAACCTCATGCTCGCCTTCGGCGGCCCGGGCAGGACGCTCACCACCTGTCCGCCGGATTTCTCCGAGTACGCCTTCTTCGCATCGCTGGTCCAGACCCCGGCGAACGCGGTCTTCCGCGATCCGGACACGTTCGCCCTGCGCGCGGACGTGCTCGTCCGCGCGGCGGAGGGGTCCAACATCGTGATCCTCACCTCGCCCAACAACCCCACGGGCGACCTGGCGCCGCTCGAGCTGGTCGAGCGGGTGTGCCGTGCCTGCCCGGGCGTGGTCTTGGTGGACGAGGCGTACGGCGAGTTCGCGCCGGCGGGCGCGTCCGCCGAGGCGCTGCTGGACCGCCATCGCAACCTGATGGTGCTCCACACGCTGTCGAAAGCGTTCGGGGCGGCAGGCATCCGCGCGGGCTACCTCGTCGCCGCGTCCGATATCATCGACGTCTTCGCGGCGGTGCGCCAGATCTACTCGGTGAACGTGCTCACCCAGGCGGCGGCGCTCGCCATGGTCCGCGCCCGCGATGCCTACCGGACGACGGTCGAGGCGATCGTGTCCGAGCGCGAGCGCCTGCATGCGGGTCTCGAGCGCCTGGCGCCACGCGTGCGCGTGTGGCCCAGCACGGCGAACTTCCTGCTCGTCCGCATGGCGCGCGCCGCCGAGGTCCGCCGGCGCCTGCGCGACGACCACTCCATCTTGGTGCGCGATTTCAGCGCTTCCCCCGGCCTCGGCGACTGCCTGCGTGTTACGGTGGGTACGCCGGAGGAGAACGACGCGGTGCTCGCCGCGCTCGCGCAGATTCTCGACGACCTGACAGAGGAGGAACGATGACCGTCTACCGCAAGCAGCCTAAGACGCTCGCCGAGACCTCGGCGGCAACCGTCAGCGAGGTCGACGCCCGACAGAGCTCGGGGCTGACGTCGCTGTTCAAGGGGTCGAGCCTGCCGGCTGACGCGCCCCGCGCCGCGAGCGTGTCACGCACGACCGGCGAGACCGATATCTCCATCACGCTCGGGCTCGACGGCACCGGCATCTGCGATATCGACACGGGCGTGCCGTTTCTCGACCACATGCTCGACGCGTTCGGCCGCCATGGCCTGTTCGACCTCAAGGTCAAGGCGGTGGGCGATGTCGAGGTCGACGCGCACCACACGGTCGAGGACACGGGCATCGTGCTCGGCCAGGCGTTCTTCCAGGCGCTCGGAGACAAGCGGGGCATCACCCGCTTCGCCGACTGCGCCATTCCCATGGACGAGACGCTCGTGATGGCGGCGGTGGATATTTCCGGTCGCGGCCAGGCGTATTGCGATCTGCTGCTTCCCACCGAGCGCGTGGGCTCGTTCGACTCCGAGCTCGCCGCGGAGTTCTTCTACGCCTTCGCCCGGGACGCCCGCGTCACGCTCCATGTGCGGGAGCTCGCCGGCGGCAACACCCATCACATCATCGAGGCGGCTTTCAAGGCCGTGGGTCGCGCCATGCGCTTCGCCTGCGAGCTCGATCCGCGCGTCGAGGGCGTGCCCTCGACCAAGGGGAGCCTCTAGTGGCCGCGCCGGCAAGCGCGTCCGGGCGCGCCGTGCCCGCTGCGCCGACGGCGGAGGAGGGCTTCCCGGGGGGCGCTCCGCCGCGCATCGTCGTCATCGACTACCACAAGGGCAATCTCTCGAGCGTGGCACGCGGGCTCGCCCGCGCGGGCGCGCGGGCGCTGGTGACCGACGATCCGGACGAGATCCGCGCGGCCGATGGCATGGTGCTGCCCGGTGTGGGCTCCTTCTACGACGCGATCGCGTCCATGTGTGTGCTCGGCCAGGACCAAGCGGTCCTCGATGCGGTCGCCGGGGGCGCCGGGGTGCCGTTTCTCGGCATCTGCCTGGGCCAGCAGCTGCTGTTCGAGCGCGGGGACGAGGGGGTCCCGGCTGACGCGCCTGCCATCGACGCGGACGGGTCGGAGTCGGGCTTCGCCCCGGGGACCGTGTTCGCGGCGGACGGCAAGCGCTGGGTTCGCGGCTTGGGCTTGCTCCCCGGCTCGTGCACCCTGTTGCCGGGGCACCGGCTCAAGGTTCCGCATGTGGGGTGGGACCAGGTGCATCTTACGGCGCAGGGTCACGCGTGCCCGCTCACCCAAGGGTTCGACGACGGGGCGAATCTCTACTTCACGCACTCCTTCGCGGTCGATGATGGGGCGGACGGGGCCGATGACGCCGATATCGTCGCCGAGACGTTCTATGCGCGCGCGTTTCCGGCGATCGTGTGGCACGGCAACCTCTTCGGCTGCCAGTTCCATCCCGAGAAATCCTCCGCCCATGGACATCAGATCCTGATGAACTTCGTGCGCGTCTGCGCGGCTTACCGCAACGGCCGCCGCGCCTCCGCCGGGCGGGTGCCGGATGATTCGATGGAGGTGTGTGCATGATCGTATTTCCCGCTATCGACCTCATCGCGGGCAAGGTCGTGCGCCTGGAGCGCGGGGACCGCGCGCGGTGCAAGGTCTACTCGGACGACCCCGCCGCCGTGGCGCGCTCGTTCGTGCAGGCAGGTGCGAGCTGGGTGCACGTGGTCGACCTCTCCGCGGCGCTTCAGGAGGACGATGATGCCCGTGCCGCCAACGCGGCGGCGATCCGGGCCATCTGCGAGGTCGATGGCCTCTCGGTCGATGTGGGCGGCGGGGTGCGCTCGCTCGCGCGCATCGACGAGCTCGCGGCCCTTGGCTGCAAGCGCATCGCGCTCGGGACCGTGCTCGTGACCGAGCCAGGCTTCGCCGAGGTCGCCGCCCAGGGATTCGGCGACCTGCTCGTCGCGGACATCGCCGCGCACGGCGGCCGCGTCAAGGTCAACGGTTGGCGCGACGATGCGTCGCGCATGCTCGACGACGTGGTGGGCGAGCTCGCGAGCCTGGGTTTCAGGCATCTGGTTTACACCGACATCGCGCGCGACGGCATGCAGACCGGCATCGATGTCGACGCCTACCGGCACGTGGCGTCTGTCGCAGGGTTCCCCGTGGTGGCGTCCGGCGGCATTTCCAGCCTCGCCGACATCCGTGCGCTCGCGGCGGCGGGTCCGGATGTCATCGAGGGCTGCATCACCGGTCGTGCCGTCTACGAGGGCAACTTCACCGTTCGCGAGGCGCTTCTCGCCGCGGGGGAGGTGGCGTCATGCTGACCAAGCGCGTGATCCCCTGCCTGGACGTGAAGGACGGCCGCGTGGTGAAAGGGGTCAATTTCATCGACCTGCGCGATGCCGGCGACCCGGTGGAGCTCGCGGCGGCCTATGACGCAGCCGGCGCCGACGAGGTCATCTTCCTGGATATCACCGCCACCTCCGACGACCGGGCCACCACGATCGACATGGCGGCGCGTGCCGCCGGCGAGCTCGCCATCCCCTATACGGTGGGCGGCGGCTTTCGCGACCTCGCGGGCATGACGCGGATGGTCGCCGCCGGCGCCGACAAGGTCTCCGTCAACTCGGCTGCCGTGCGCCGTCCTGAGCTCATCACCGAGGCGGCGGCCGCCTTCGGCAGCCAGGCGGTCATCGTCGCCATCGATGCCAAGCGGGTGGGCGAGCCGGGGGCGCCCGGTGCCGACCGCTGGGAGGTCTACTTGGCGGGCGGCCGCACGCCTACGGGCATCGACGCCGTGGCATGGGCCGAGGAGGCGGCGCGTCGCGGCGCCGGCGAGATCCTGCTCACGAGCATGGATCGTGACGGGACCAAGGCCGGGTTCGACCTCGCGCTCACGCGTGCGGTCGCCCGCGCCGTGCCCATCCCGGTGATCGCGTCGGGCGGCGTGGGCACCCTCGAGCACTTCGCCGAGGGTATCATCGACGGCGAGGCGGATGCGGTGCTCGCGGCGAGCGTCTTCCATTTCGGGACGTTTTCCATCCGCGAGGTCAAGGAGTACATGGCTGCGCAGGGCATCCCGGTGCGCCTGGACTTCTGACGTCCGGCGGGTACGATGGCGAGGCGCGCAGATACGGTGGATAGGGGCGTTCGATGAAAATCGACGAGTTGAAGTTCGACGCGCAGGGGCTCATCCCCTGCGTGGTGCAGCAGCACGATACCGGCGAGGTCCTCATGGTGGCATGGATGAACGCGGAATCGGTGCACCTGACGCTCGAGACCGGGACCACCTGGTTCTGGAGCAGGAGCCGCCAAGAGCTCTGGAACAAGGGCGCCACGAGCGGCAACATGCAGCGGCTCGTGGAGCTCCTGGTCGATTGCGATGCGGACACGTTGCTCGCGAAGGTCGACTCTCCGGGTCCGGCGTGCCATACCGGAAACCGGAGCTGCTTCTTCCGGGCGCTTGAAAGTGCATGACGGAATCATGTCGACGGGCACTACCGTTTGCAATCGGTGTCAGATGGAAACGAGCTAGGGAGGGTTCGCCATGGGGGTTCGGACGGCGAATGTCGTGGACGGCGATATCGGCGAGACGCTGGGCGGCCTGGCCGCGGTGATTCACGGACGGCGGGAGGCCTCGCCCGGGGAGAGCTATACCGCGCGGTTGCTGCAGGGTCCCGAGGACAGCCTGCTCAAGAAGATCGTCGAGGAGGCTGCCGAGGTGGTCATGGCGGCGAAGGACCGCGATCACGACCACATCCGTTACGAGGCGGGCGACCTCGTCTACCACCTGCTTGTGGTTCTGGAGCGCTACGGCGTCACGCTCGAGGAGCTCGCGGGAGAGCTCGACGCGCGGCACCGCTAGGCGCTCGGTGCCGATGGGGTGCTGCCCGCGCTCGGGGCCCTGCCGGAGTCTTCGCCGGCGCGCCGGCCTCCCCATGTGCCCGGGGCGTCAGATGAGCGGCACCGTCTCCCAGGAACCGTCCGCATGGGGCACGCCATAGCTGCGATACCCCAGCTCATATGCGCGGCGCATGGCATCGCGGACGCCCCGGCAGATGTCTTCCGCCACGTGGGCGTCCGAGCTGAAGGTGATGGGGACGCCGGCACGGCGGAACCTCTCGAGCAGGCCGGAGGCGGGATAGAGGTCGCCCACACCCTTGCGGAGTCCCGCGGTCGAGACTTCGACGCGCCTGCCCGTGTCATGGGCGCAGGCGGCCATCTCGTCCCAGAGGGGAGCCAGGTCGATCGAGGCGGCGGGGCCCGTGGCGCGGAAGCGCTCGGGCAGGTCGGGATGGGCCATCACGTCGAAAGCGAGCGGGCTCTCGCAGGCGCGGCACCAGGCGCGCACGTAGCGGCGCCACACCTCATCCGGCCCAAGTTCATCCCAGATATGCAGGTCATCCGGGTCGTCGATCCAACCCGCGCCGCTGCCGGGCAGACCCGCCGGCGCGATGCGGGAGGCCGGGTCGTCCGGCTCGCCCGGTCGCGCGGCGCCCGCCCCGATGTCGCCCGGGTCGCCCAGCCAGTGGATGCTTCCCAGCCGCACCGCGGCGCCCGAGCTCCATCGCTCGATAAGGGGCTCGCAGCCCTCGTACCAATCGCATTCGAATCCGTAGACGAGCTCGAGGCGCTCCCCGCCGTCCGAGGCACATCTGCGTGCGAGTTCGCGCGCCCGATCGAAGGCCGCCCGGTGCGCGGGCAGGTCGGCCTCGGCGACCGACACCTCGCAGACGGGGTCCATGCTCGCCGGCAGCGTGAGGTGGTCGGCCGCGACGAGCACGCGGCAACCGACTGCCATCGCCGCCCGGACGTTTTCTGCGAACGTCGCGGTGCCATCCGAGAAACCAGTGTGGGTGTGGCAGTCGACAAACGACCCTGCGGGCAATCCCATGCGGGCTCCAATCGTCAGCGGGGTACCATGGGTGTATCGAGTCAATGGTACGACAAGGAGGATTCCCATGCCTGTTTCCGAACCCGTTCTGTTCGTCGAGTACCCCAAGTGCTCGACGTGCAAGAAGGCCAAGAAGTGGCTGGACGATCATGGCGTGGCCCATGTGGACCGCCATATCGTCGAGGACAACCCCACCGCTGCCGAGCTCGCCGACTGGCAGGCGCGCTCCGGTCTCGCCGTGAGGCGTTTCTTCAACACGAGCGGCATGCGCTATCGCGAGCTGGGCATCAAGGCGAAGCTCGATGCCGGTATGTCGGATGAGGACGCGTTCGCGCTGCTCGCAACCGATGGGATGCTCGTCAAGCGCCCCATCGTGGTCGCGGGCGAGACGGTGCTCGTGGGCTTTCGCGAGGCGGCATGGGAAGAGGCGCTGCTGTAGCCGTCGCTCAAGGTGAGTCTTCGCGCACGATCGCCTGTGCACGACAACGGGTGCGGCGGCGCGCGGGGCTTGACCTGGAGTAAGCTCAAGGTTTGAAAATGGACCCGGTGGTTGCCGAAAGACGGTGATGAGGGGGAGGACGCATGGACGCGAGCGATCTTGAACGACTGGCGCAAGCGGTCGCCGCACACCAGCTCACGCCGCGCGAGCTGGTGGAACGGGTGCGGCTCGACGCGGTCGAGGACCTCGGCTACGCGCAGGTGGATACCGCGCGCGGGGCGCGAACCGGCGTCTCGGAGGTCGTGTACGGCGCGGGCAAGACGGCCGCGCAGATCGCAGGCATCGTGAGCGCGCTCATCGCCGCGGGCCAGGAGCGCGTCCTCATCACGCGCCTCGACGCGGAGAAGGCCGAGGTCCTACAGGGGCTCCCCGCTTTCGCGGATACGGCGCCGCTCTTCACGTATCACGAGGACGCCCGCGCCGGCGTGGTGGGGGCGCTTCCCGAGCCCACGGGCAACGGCGAGATCCTCGTCGTCACGGCGGGGACGAGCGATGCCCCCGTCGCCGCCGAGGCGGCGCTCACGGCCCGTTTTCTGGCGAACCGGGTGAAGGTCGTGATGGATGCCGGGGTTGCGGGCATCCATCGGCTGCTGCGACATGCCGACGACATCGCCCGCGCGCAGGTCATCATCGCGATCGCGGGCATGGAGGGCGCACTCCCCAGCGTGGTGGGCGGACTCGCCGCCTGCCCGGTGATCGCCGTCCCCACGAGCGTGGGCTACGGTGCGAACCTGGGCGGCGTCACGGCGCTGCTCGCCATGGTCAACAGCTGCGCGAGCGGCGTCAGCGTGGTGAACGTGGACAACGGCTTCGGCGCGGCGTTCCAGGCTTCCCTCATCAACCATCTGCCCGGGCCCGCCGCCTGAGCGGCCGGCGCCCCCGGTCAGCCGCGGGCGGCGTCCATCACGCGCTGAAGCGGCAGGTTCTCACGCTGGGCTATGGCGCGGGCGTCCTCGTATTCGGGTGCGGAACGCTCGGTTCCGTCCGGTAGCGTGACAATCTTGCGCCGCACCGGCCCCCAAGGAGTCGCAACCGTCTCCTCGCGCCGTTCGAGCACCGTGCGCTCGCAGGACCAGCGGCGGATGCCGATCGTGGTGGTCTCGGCGAAGATGATCGCCTCGAGCCGATCGACGTCCTCGGGCGCGGCGATCACCTGCAGCTGCCAGGCGGGCCGGCCCTTCTTGCTGAACACAGGGACCCAGTGCACCTCGCGGGCGCGCGCCG
This sequence comes from uncultured Collinsella sp., assembly GCA_949294785.1. Taxonomy (GTDB): domain Bacteria; phylum Actinomycetota; class Coriobacteriia; order Coriobacteriales; family Coriobacteriaceae; genus Coprousia. Next base: position 9,351 of record CASFIQ010000194.1, on the reverse strand, counting down.
CGCGCAGACGCTCCGCGGCATAGGCGAGGACCTCGCCCGTCGCGTCATCGATGTCGCACTCGATCCGAACGATGTCGCCCGGGCGCGCGCGATCGATAGTGGGGGAGGCTCCCTGGTGCCGGTCGGCTCCGCCATCGGATGCGATCTCCTCGATCCAGAGCGCACGCAGGATGCTCGGACGCGTATAGGTTCGCTTGCCTGCGCCCAGGCCGACCCGCTTCACGATGAAGCGGCACGGCAGGTTGTGCTCGGCGTTCGCCGCCGCGACGATGGCGGCGCCCGTGGGCGTGACCAGCTCGCCCTCAACATCGGATATCTCGAGGGGCAGGCCGTGCGCGCTGACGATGTTCAACGTCGCGGGAACGGGGACGGGGATGATTCCGTGCTGGCAGCGGATGGTCCCATGGCCGTCCACAAGGCGGGGGACGATGACGCGGTCGACGTCGAGATCATCCAGCAGCACGGCGACCGAGGCGATATCGATGATGGAATCGATGGCCCCTACTTCGTGGAAATGCACCTCGTCGACGGGCACGGCGTGCGCCTTCGCCTCGGCGGAGGCGAGAATGGCGACCATCCGATGGGCGAGCTCGCGGGCGCGCGGGGCAAGCTGGGCGCCGTCGATGATGCGGTCGAGGTCGGCGGGACCCCGATGCTCGTGATGGACGTGCCCTCCGCAACCGTGTCCATGGCCATGGCGATCGCAGGTATGCTCGTGATCGCGGTGGTCGTGGTGGTCGTGGACACGTTCGTGTTCATGGCCACCGGCGCATTCGGTCGCGGCGCCTTCTGGCATGCCGTGCAGATAGGCCATATCGTGGTCATGGTTCTCGTGCTCGGCGTCCAGGGCGACGTCGAAGTCGCAGCAATCGATGCCGGCAAGGTTTCGTCTGCCTATGCGGATCTCGTAACCGGATACAGGAAGCGTTGAGAGCGCATCACGAAGCCGGTTCTCGTTTGCGCCGAGGTCGAGCAGTGCGGCGACCGTCATGTCGCCGCTGATGCCGCACGAGCAGTCGAGATATAAGGTCTTTCCCATGTTTTCCGCCTATCGTGTGGGCGGCGGAATCATTCCGCCGCAAAGGTCCCGTTCACGAGTGTAGCGCCTGGAGTCCGCTTCAGGCTATCGGCCATCGCCATGTATCCCGCTACGGTGCCCCGCCGCTTGCGCCCCAGCGCTCACCTCTCGCGCCATCATGCCCGTTGCCTCCACGCGGGCAGCGACCGCGCGCGATGCACCGTCCGGTTTCGGTAAGGTTGCCATTTTGGGCGCGTCCCGCCCCGCTGCTCGGTATAAGCTATTTTCAGCAAAAGCCAGCGCACGGGTTTCGCGGCGGCACCGCGCACGGCAACGGCGCTCGGTGGCCGCCCGACGGCAACGGAGCGGCGGTGTCCGCTGCACGGGGATCGATCGGCGGCAACGCACCGGCGGTAACACAGGAGAGGGGAGCATGATGGCTGCATTCGACGAGGTGGCGGGGAAGCTGGGGTTCGGCCTGATGCGCCTGCCCAAATTGGGTGATGGTGAGGACGCACCGGTCGATGTCGAGCAGGTGAAGCAGATGGTCGATGCGTTCCTGGCCCGCGGCTTCACGTATTTCGATACCGCCTACGTCTATCACGGGGGCGCTTCCGAAAGCGTCGCGAAGGAGGCGCTCGTCGATCGCCACCCGCGCGAGGCGTTTACGCTCGCCACCAAGCTTCCCGCCTGGAAGATCGAGAAGGCAGACGATGTCCAGCGCATCTTCGACGAGCAGCTGGCGCGAACCGGGGCGGGGTATTTCGACTACTACCTGCTTCATAACGTGGCCGACGATCATATCGCGATGTACGAGCGGTACGACTGCTGGTCCTGGGCGCAGCGGATGCGCGACCAGGGGCTCATCCGCCATTTCGGGTTCTCGTTCCACGACACCGCCGACGTGCTGGACCGCCTTCTGACGGAGCATCCCGAGGTCGAGTTCGTGCAGCTGCAGCTCAACTACCTTGATTGGGAGCACGAGGTGGTGCAGTCCCGTGCCTGTTACGAGTGCGCCTGCCGTCACGGCGTGCCCGTCGTGGTCATGGAGCCGGTGAAGGGCGGGGCGCTCGCTAAGCTGCCGGATGCCGCTGCCGACCTGCTGCGCGCAGCGGACCCTGATGCGTCGCAGGCGTCGTGGGCGCTGCGGTTCGCCGCGTCGCTGCCGAACGTGAAGGTGGTGCTCTCCGGCATGTCCGACGAGGCACAGATGGCCGATAACCGCGAGACGCTCGCGCCCGATTCGTTCCGACCGCTCACCGACGAGGACCGCGCGCTGCTCGAGCGCGTGGTGGAGGTCTACACCGCGGTCGAGACGGTTGGGTGCACCGCTTGCCGCTACTGCACGGCGGGTTGCCCGCAGGGAATCGATATCCCGCAGGTCATCTCCTGCGTGAACATCTTGCGCCGCTACCGCGACCACCGCGCGAAGATGGGCTACGACCGCCTGGTCCAGGCGGGGTCGGCGCGCGCTTCGGAGTGCATCGCGTGCGGCCAGTGCGAAGGGGCCTGCCCGCAGCATCTCCCCATCATCGAGGTGCTGCGCGAGGCGGCGGAGGCATTCGACGCGGAGGAGTAGGTGCGCTCTTTGAAGACGGCGTCGCGCTGCCCGCCAAGCTCGCGAGCGCAAGGTGCCGATCTGCCGCCGGCTCGCCGTAGACTCGCTATGGAAAGGAACATCCATGAAGATCTTCATCGCGTCAGACATTCACGGGTCCGCCTACTGGATGCGCCGCATCGCGCGCGCCATCGAGGAGGAATCCCCCGACCGCGTCGTTCTTCTGGGCGATCTGCTCTACCACGGCCCGCGCAACGACCTGCCGCGCGACTACGCCCCCAAGGAGGTCGCACCCATCTTGAACGACCTCGCCACCGCCGGGAACCTGATCGCGGTCCGCGGCAACTGCGACGCCGAGGTCGACCAGATGGTGCTCGATTTCCCCTGTATGGGGGATTTCGCGGAGGTTGTCGACGAGGCCGGCCGAACGCTCCTGTGCACCCATGGCCATGTTTTCGGCGCCGGGTTCCACAACAGCGTCGACAACCTGCCCAAGCTCGCACCGGGCTCTGCGGTGCTTTTCGGCCACACGCACGTCAAGGTGAGCGAGCCCGTCCCCGCGCGTCCGGAGGTCTGGGCGTTCAACCCCGGCAGCGCCTCCATCCCCAAGGACGGCAGCCATAGCTACGGCGTCTACACGAGCGGCCTGCCTCTATCCCAGGCGTTTCGCCATGTGATGCTCGAGGAGGAGTGAGGATGATGGCGGACGATCCGATGGCCGCGGCGGCCGATGCCCGTCGCGACCGTTCGACGCGCGCCGATGCGCGCGAGGCGTTCGATGCGCTTACCGAGACCATCTGGCGCCTGCGCCAGCCCGACGGCTGCCCGTGGGACCGCGTCCAAACGCACGAGAGCATCGCCCGGAACATGATCGAGGAGGCGTACGAGGCGGTCGATTGCATCGAATCGGGCGATTCGCGTCATCTGTGCGAGGAGCTGGGCGACGTGCTCATGCAGGTCATGCTTCACGCGCAGATCGCCGCCGACGCGGGCGCGTTCACCATTGCGGATGTCGTGGCGGAGCTCGACGAGAAGCTCGTCCGGCGCCACCCGCATGTCTTCGGCGACCATGTCGGGGCGCACGACGCCGGGGAGGTGCTCGATATCTGGGACGAGGTGAAGCGCTCCGAGCGCGAGTCCCGCTCGCTCGACGATCGGGCCCGCGATCCCGGAGTGCCGGACGATGTGCGCGCCTCGTCCGGCGAAGCCGCCGCCCCCGCCGGGAAATCCGCGCGCCCCGAGGGCCTGTTGGACAGCGTCCCCAGCGCCTTCCCCGCCCTCATGCAGGCGCAGAAGGTCTCCAAGCGCGCCGCCAAGGCGGGGTTCGAATGGGCTTCCGTCGACGATGTGTGGGACCAGGTGGAAAGCGAGCGCCGCGAGTTTCTGGCCGAGGAGCCGGGGAGCGCCGCGCGCGAGCTCGAATTCGGAGACCTGCTGTTCGCGCTGGTGAACGTCGCACGCTGGGAGGGTATCGACGCGGAGGGCGCCCTGCGCGCGTCGACGCGCAAGTTCCGCCGCCGCTGGCAGGCGATGGAGGAGCGGGCGGCGTCCGAGGGCAGCGCGCTCGAGGACCTCTCGACGGTCCGGATGAACGAGCTTTGGGATGCCGTGAAGACGGAGGAATCCTGAAGACGCCTCCTGCGGCTGTTGACTTCGCGGAGGCGCGGGAGCGGGGCGTCCGCGGCTGGAGCGATGTGGTATAACTGACTCGCATCGCGCAAACACACCACACTCGCACAAGGCGCCTCATGGACGATAACCGCTACAACCCATCGCGCAGCTCCTCGCGTTGCGCCGCGTCGACCGATCCCGACGCGACGGGCGCGCTTCCCAAGATGCGCTCGTCGCGCCGTGCGACATCCGACCGCGTGACGGCGGACGGCTCCCGAACGAAGCGCCCCCGCGCGGCGGGTGCGCAGGCGGGAAGGTCGCATCGGCGCACGTCGCAGGACTCCCGGGGCACCAACTTCATGCGCTACGCGAGCGACAACCGCGTGGTCCGCACCATCTATGCGCTCACCACGGGCCCTTACCGGGCGCTCATCTTCCTTGCCGTCGCCGTCGTGCTGCTGGCCGGTCTCTACCTGCCCGTGCGCGACCTGTACACGGCCTGGCGGACGGGCGACGTGCTGGAGCGTCAGCTGGAGATCCGCCGCGCGTTCAACGATGCGGTGGGCGACGAGGTCGACGGGCTGCTCTCGACCGACGGGGTGGAGGAGGCCGCGCGCGAGCTCGGCCTGGTGATGCCCGGCGAGCAGGTGATCGACGTGATCGGTCTTGACGATACGGGCGATCAGGATGCGGCGCCCGGTGCCGAGCCCGACGGGGACGCGACGGCTGAGGGCCAGGCGGAAGGCGAGGATGCCGCGGAAGACCAGGGCAGCGGAGCCGACGACGGCGCCACGGCCCAGGGCTCGGACGATCGGGCGGCGGATGCCTCCGGTGCCGCGGCGGGTGCCGCCGAGGACCAGGGGTCCCCGTCGGGGTCCGATGCCGACGCGGACGGCGCTTCCTCCGAAGACGCCGAGCCCCAGACGTCCGCCGAGGTGACCGCGCTCGAGCATGCCGTCGTGGACGACGTGCCGTGGTACATCAAGTTCCTCGATGGGATCTTCTTCTATCAGGGGCCGGACGGTCAGACCGTCACCTCGACGGGGGAATAACGGCGCAGCTCGAGGGCTGCTGGCGAGAGAGGGGCGTGGCGCATGACGGGACGGGAAGCGGTGGTGCGGCGGGTCGCCGCGATCGACCTGGGAACGGTCTCCTCGCGCCTGTCGCTTGCCGAGGTGCGCGGCGGTGATGTCCTTTGCGCCCGCAAGCACACCGAGATCACCGACCTCGGGCAAGGGGTCGACGCGACGGGCCGTTTCGACAAGGAGGCCGTGCGTCGCGTCGTCGACGCATGCACGGCGTTCGTGCGCGAGGCGCGCGCGTTCGGGGCGACGCATACGCTCTGCACGCTCACGAGCGCCGCGCGCGATGCGGAGAACGCGGACATGCTGCTGGGGCCGTTGCGCGAGCTCGGGCTCGTTCCTCAGATCATTCCCGGTGAGACCGAGGCACGTCTCACGTTTTTCGGCGTGGCGCACGATTTCCCGGCTGAGCGCATCGCCGTCGCCGACTCCGGTGGCGGCTCGACCGAGATCGCCGTGGGCGCATGGAAACCGGGGTCGCCGCTCGAGCTCGAGCGTGTGCAGTCGCTCAATATCGGGTGCCGGCGCGTCACCGACCGTTTCCTGGCGGGCGACCCTCCGGCGGGCGGCAGCATCCTCGCAGCGGGCCGCTGGGTGCGCGAGCAGTTCACCGCATATTGGGAGGCGGTTCCCGTGCGCCCCGACCGGCTCGTCGCGGTGGGCGGCACCGCGACCACGCTCGTCGCCATGACGCATGAGCTCGAGCCCTACGACCCCGCCTTCGTGCATCTGCGCGCCCTCACGGCGACGGAGATCGAGCGGCAGATCGATTCGATGCGAAAGCTCGCCGTCGACCGGATCGCGCAACTGCCGGGCATCCAGGCGAAGCGCGCCCCGGTGATGCTCGCGGGCGCCGTGATCTTGCGCGAGCTCCTGCGCACCGGTGGTTACGACAAGCTGACCGTGAGCGAGAACAGCCTGCTCGCAGGCGCCGCATCGACCATGGGCGAGGTGCTTGCGGGCGAGCGGCCCTCCGTGGGCTGGAATCCGGAGCTCGCGGAGCTGTGACGCGGCGCCTGGGCGTCGCGCCGTCGGTGCGTCGCCATGCGGGTGCCGCCGGCGTTTCCGGGCATGAAAAAAGGCCCCGGAGGGCCTCGATGTTCGGTGGTGCGGGCGAAAGGACTTGAACCTTCACGGGGTTGCCCCCATATGGACCTGAACCATACGCGTCTGCCAATTCCGCCACGCCCGCAGGTCTCGACTATCGTCGAAAACGGGAACCATCATACCGTGTCTTTCGGTGTCGTGCAAGAAGAAACTTGAGCGGGGACCTACCGCATGTGAGATGATGTCTCACATGCGGTATCCGCCGCGTGCTCGCGCCGGGGCGCCATCACCGCGTTTTCCGCCGCCGTCGCGCCCCGCGGGGGACGCAGCGACGTAACCAGAGGAGGCATCCTATGCAGGCAGACGCGATCTCTCTTGTCGCGGTCGTGCTCATCATCGCGTTCGCGGGTGTGGCCGCGACGCGCTTTCTTGTCTACCGGAAAGCCGAGCACTTCATCGCCGCAGGCGATGGGGAGGCGCTCGTTCGCCTGGTCGATGGTGCCGTCTGCCGCCTAGTCTTTCCGCGTTTCGATCGGTTGCTCCTCAAGTTCAACGGGGCCGTGCTCACCGATGAGCGCGATGCCGCAGCGCAGGCTCTCTGCGAGCTGCTCGGTTCTCGCACCACCGCCGCCCGCCATGCCGATGTGGTGATGCGGGGCCTCAGCTTCTATCTCGAGACCGAAGACGACGAGCGCGCCCGTGCGCTCATGGACGAGATCGAGGGCTGGGGCGGCAAGCTGGAGGGCGCGAAGCGGGAGGCGCGCCGGCTCTACGACATCGTGGCCAAGGGGTCGTCGCGCTACCTCAAGGAGATGGAGGCCGAGCTTGCCCGGGCGAGCGGCGAGGAGCGCGCGCAGCTCATCTATCTGCTGGCGCTGCAATGCAAGAACCGTGGTGACGAGCGGGGCCGCGCGCGCTATCTGAAGATGCTCGAGGGAGCCTCGTAGAGCGTCTGCTAGACTTAGTCAGGCACGGGGGCGTGGCGGAATTGGCATACGCAGGAGACTTAAAATCTTCGGCCTTCGGGATTGTGGGTTCGAGTCCCACCGCCCCTACCAGGTGCTTCACGGCATCGTATTCGTGCGATGCGTCGCTTGCTCTCGTGGCGGGAAAGGAGGGCGCATGCCCTATCTGCAGCTGCTCGTCATCATATTGGTCGCTGCCGCCATCATCTCGCTCATCCTGTCGTTTCTGGGCATCCTCGTGGTGGGGGCGCTTCGTCTGCTGCCGATCGTCTTCATCGTGATCGCCATCGGCGTCCTCATGGGCAAGATCAAGATCTCGGTCCGTCGCGGCGACCGCGACGACCGTTAAGCTGCCCTGAGCCCCGCGCTCGCGCATCCATCGCACCGCGACGCCGCGTTCGAGCTCACGTGGCGCTTCGCCCGCGTCCGATCCCGTTCGGGTCGCCTTGCGCCGCCAGGTTGCCGCCTGCCGGTTTTTCGCGCAACGGCGCCGCGCTTCATAGTATCGTGTGAGGTGCTCTGCACGCGCGTCCCGTTAGGAGCGGCCCTATGAGCCTCGAACATCTGCGCGCTCAAGACCCTCAGCTCGCCTCGGCGATTGACGACGAGCTTTCCCGTCAACGCGGTACCATCGAGCTCATCGCATCGGAGAACTTCGTCTCTCCCGCCGTCCTCGAGGCGGTGGGGAGCGTGCTTACCAACAAGTACGCCGAAGGCTATCCCGGCAAGCGCTACTATGGCGGTTGCGAACGGGTGGATGTGGTGGAGGAGGTCGCACGCCGGCGCGCCTGCGAGCTCTTCGGCTGCGCGCATGCGAACGTCCAGCCCCATTCGGGGGCGAGTGCGAACCTCGCCGCCTACACCGCCCTGGTGAAGCCGGGTGACACGGTGATCGGCATGCGGCTCGATCAGGGAGGGCACCTGACGCATGGCTCGCCGGTCAACTTCTCGGGCAGGCTCTACCGCTTCCTGTCCTACGGGCTCGACCCGGCCACCGAGACCATCGATTACGACGGCCTGGAACGGCTCGTCGCAACCGAGCATCCCGCCCTTATCGTGGGCGGCGCCTCGGCATACCCGCGCGTGATCGACTTCGAGCGGCTTGCCGCGATCGCGCACGGGTGCGGCGCGCGCCTCATGGTGGATATGGCGCATATCGCGGGGCTCGTCGCCACGGGGGCGCACCCCTCGCCGTTCCCTTATGCGGACGTGGTGACCTCCACCACCCACAAGACGCTGCGCGGCCCGCGCGGCGGCATCATCCTCACCAACGACGACGAGCTCGCCCGCGCCATCGACAAGGCGATCTTCCCCGGAACGCAAGGGGGCCCGCTCATGCACGTGATCGCGGGCAAGGCGGCGGCGTTCGGCGAGGCGCTCAGGCCGGAGTTCAAAGGCTACATCGACCGCGTGGTCGAGAACGCCCATGCGCTGGGGGAGGGGCTGGTCGAAGGCGGGTTGCGCCTTGTTTCGGGCGGCACCGACAACCACCTGTGCCTGGTCGATCTCACCGCGGCGGGCGTCACCGGTGCCCATGCCGAGCGCGTGCTCGATGCCTGCGGGCTCACCGTCAACAAGAACGCCATCCCGAACGACCCCTTGCCGCCTACCAAGACGAGCGGCATCCGGGCGGGCTCTGCGGCGGGGACCACGCGCGGCTTCACGGCGTCCGAGTTCCATGCGATCGGCCTTCTGGTCGCGCGCGCGGTCTTCGGAGCGGATGACGACGGTGTGATCGCCGCCGTGCGCTCGGAGGTGGACGACCTGCTCGCCGCACACCCGCTCTACCCAGGTATGTAGGCGGTTTCGATACCGTAAAACTCCCTGCCAGGGCGTCGTTCGCCATGGTTTCATCCGCTACGCTTCGGTCTGCGGAGTATGCCGGAGCCCACTCGATGAGAGGATTATCATATGGATAGGGCGAACGTCAGAATCGGATTCATCGGTTTCGGCAACATGGCAAGTGCCATGGCAGACGGCTGGGCGGCTGCGGGAGCGGTCCCGCCGGAGCGCATGTTCGCCTGCGCCCGCCGCCCCGATGCGTTGGCAGAGCGCTGCGCCGCGCGCGGG
>CASFIQ010000193.1 GCA_949294785.1 uncultured Collinsella sp. | reverse complement strand
GTGAACGAGAACGTGCGCTGCATCGTGATCCCCGCCACGCAGGCGGTCTTCAAGCAGTGCATGCACGAGGGCCTGGCGGATATCTTCATCGACGCCGGCTGCGTGTTCTCCACGCCCACCTGCGGTCCGTGCCTGGGTGGCTACATGGGCATCCTGGCGGCGGGGGAGCGCTGCGTCTCCACCACCAACCGCAACTTCGTCGGCCGCATGGGCGACCCCACCTCTGAGGTCTACCTCGCGAGTCCCGCCGTGGCCGCCGCATCTGCCGTAGCCGGCCACATCGCCCTGCCAAGCGACCTGTAGGCCATGACGAGGGGCCGGGACATATCATCCCGTGCTCAGACAGCGCGCTGCGCGCGAACTGCGCGCGGGACGATATGCCCCGGCCCCCGACGACGGCAGACCGCTTGCCCACGCTGCCGTGTTCCCCGCGGAGGACGGGACGATATCCTCCGCGCGCAGTTCTGAGCGCGCAGCGCGAAGCTGCTTGAGCACGGAGGATACCGTCCCGTCCGTTCGGGACATGTTAAGGAGGATCATCCCATGCACTTCGAAGGAACCGTTTTCCGCTATGGGCGCGACGTCGACACCGACGTCATCATCCCGGCGCGCTACCTCAACAGCTCCGACCATGCGCATCTGGCGGCGCATGCGATGGAGGACCTCGACCCCACCTTCCACGAGCGCGTGCAGCCCGGTGACATCGTGGTCGCCGAGGAGAACTTCGGCTGCGGCTCGAGCCGTGAGCACGCACCGGTGGCCTTGAAGGCCGCTGGGGTCTCGTGCGTCATCGCCAAGAGCTTCGCGCGTATCTTCTACCGCAACGCCATCAACGTCGGCCTCGCCATCATGGAGTGCCCGGAGGCCGTGGATGCCATCGCCGACGGGGCGAAGGTCGCGGTGGATACCGAGACCGGCACCATCACCGACCTCGACACCGGTGCCACCTTCACGGCGGAGCCCTTCCCGCCCTTCATCGCCGAGATCATCGAGGCGGGTGGCCTGGTGGAGCGTACGCGCAAGGTGCTCGCGGAAAAGTAGCAGGCTGGCGCCGCCCGCTGTCATCATGGACGCGGACGGCGCCCCGTGTTTGAGGAGGATAACGCGATGCCGCTTGATAACCCCTTCGCATCCGGTCCGTCCTCGATCGATTGGAGTTGCAACGTGAAGAAGACCTATCAGATCTGCTGCCTGCCGGGCGACGGTATCGGCCCCGAGATCATCGCCGAGGGCAAGAAGGTGCTCGCCGCGGTGGGTGCCAAGTACGGGGCAGCGTTCGTTTGCGAGGATGCGCTCATCGGCGGCGCCGCGATCGATGCCACCGGTAACCCCTTGCCCGATGAGACGCTCGCCGCCGCGAACGCCGCCGACGCGGTGCTCCTTGCCTCGGTGGGCGGCCCCAAGTGGGATACGACCGATCCCGCCGCCCCTCGCCCCGAGCAGGGGCTCCTGAAGATCCGCAAGGAGCTCGGGCTCTACACCAACCTGCGTCCGGTGCAGATCTTCGCCGCGCTCGCCGATGCCTCGACGCTGCGCCCGGAGGTCATCGATGGCGTGGACATGATGATCGTGCGCGAGCTCACGGGAGGGCTCTACTTCGGTCGCCGCGAGCGCTTCTACGACGAGGAGGGCGCCGGCACGGACGGCAAACCCGGGCAGCGCGCCTACGATACGCTCGAGTACCGCGAGTACGAGATCGAGCGCATCGCTCGTCAGGCGTTTGAGGCGGCGCGCAAGCGTCGCGGCAAGGTGTCGAGCGTCGACAAAGCCAACGTGCTCGAGACGAGCCGCATGTGGCGTGAGATCGTTCATCGTATCCACGATGCGGAGTATCCGGATGTGGAGCTCGAGGACGTGCTCGTGGACAACGCCGCCATGCAGCTCATCAACCGTCCGGCCACCTTCGACGTGGTGGTGACCGAGAACATGTTCGGTGATATCCTCTCCGACGAGGCCGCCCAGATCACGGGGTCGCTCGGCATGCTCGCCAGCGCGAGCCTGGGCGACGGCGTGGCGCTCTACGAGCCCAGCCACGGCTCCGCGCCCGATATCGCGGGACAGGGCATCGCGAACCCGCTCGCGCAGATCCTCTCGGTCGAGATGATGCTGCGCTACAGCTTCGATATGGGAGACGCCGCCGACGACATCCGCCGCGCGGTGACGGAGGTCCTCGACGAGGGCTGGCGCACGCGCGATATCGCCGATGCCGATACGCCTGCGGAGAGGATCCTCGGCACCGCCGCCATGGGTAACAAGGTGGTCGAGCGCCTGTAGGCGCGACTCCCTTACGGGTTGAGTGAGCCGCCGAAGTGGGGGATGAAGAGCAGGAGCGCCGCGAGGCTTACGGCGAAGAGCGCGATGCCTGCAAGCTCGAGCGCGATCGCCCATCGCGGTCGAGACGCGGCTTTTACGAGCCCCGCCGCGGCGAAGATGCACAGGAAGATGCTGACGCCGAGACTCACCATGCACAGCCCCTCGCAGAAGGCGAGGCGGGTCAGGTCGGTGGCGGCGACGGTTGCGTAGTGGTAGCGGTGCAGAAGGCTCACGTCGCCCGTCGCCATCAGGTACGCCCCGGGTACGATGCCGAAGAGCGAGCCGAACGCGCCGAGCACACCGCATGCGAGCAGACGGGTTCGCGGAGCCAT
>CASFIQ010000192.1 GCA_949294785.1 uncultured Collinsella sp. | reverse complement strand
CGCGGCGGCGATCAGCGCGCGCCCGATGCCGCGGCCGCGCGCGGCGGGATCGCTGCAGAGCAGATGCAAAACCGCCACCTCGTCGGCACCCGCCGGGACGCGCCACGGGGCGAGGGCATAATCCTCCCCCTGCTCACCGTCGATAATGAACGCCCCCAGGACGACCGCTTCGCCGGCGGCGGTCCCCGCAAGGGAGTCTCCCATCGACGCGTCGGCAACGGTGTCGAGCGCGATGAACAGGTTTCCCGCCGCCAGATCGCGCTCCAGGCGCGCGACGGTGGGGTGGGCGTCCATGTCCCACCATACATCGGGCGGGTTCTCACGCATATGCGCGATGACGCGCTCGTACAGCGAGATGACGGCGGGCAGGTCGTCGGCGGACGCGCGGCGCGTCGTGCATGCGGCGCAGGTAGGGGTGGTCATGGGGCCTCCGCATCGACGGGCGCCGCCCCGCCCCGCCTCACGGGGCACGCGGCGCCGATGGTGCCGAATACAGAACGGGCCCCGACGTGCGGGGCCCGAAACGATGCTTGTGGTGGAGACGAAGGGAGTCGAACCCTCGGCCTCTGCCATGCGACGGCAGCGCTCTCCCAACTGAGCTACGTCCCCAAGCGGAGATACATTTTAGCAAGTCACTCGCGGCTGTCAACCGAGAAAACGCGACATGATAAAACCGCCCCCCGCTTCACGTAAATGAACCCACCTCAACAAGGTGGGTGCCCTCATCGCCTCTTCCAGCTTCCTTAACAACGAAGGATCCCTGTACTGACGCGACTGTGCGGGCTCCCTAGAAAAACGCGACGGTTCACCCAGTTGCTCCGCGGGGGGCGGGACACCTTCATCATAGGCGAGCCGCCCGCGAATACCAGTCTTGACTTATCGCGATGGGTGGTGGATGATGGGCATGAGCCTCGCGATTTTGGAGCATTTCTCCATATAATCGGGGTTTTTTTCATGTCGTCACCCATCGGTTGCCCATCGTTTTCATGTCGTCGCGCATCGCTGGGCGGCCATATCTGGGATGAGCATGTAGATGAGCCGACTCCCTCCCGCACGAGCCCGATGTCGAGTATGATGAGCAGCGAATGTGCCGGCGGAACCCTGCGTCCCGCCGCGCGACGAGACCATAAACGCAGCTGACCCGTGGCGAGAAGAGACCCGTGCCGACGCCTGATTTCAACATAGTGCACTACCTGAGCGTCGCCCTCGCGGCGTTTGTCGCCACCTACCTGCTGGTCCCCGTGGTGAAGCGCCTCGCCGTGCGCCTGGACGCGGTCGACTACCCGTCCAAGCGCCGCATCAACACGCAGCCCATCCCGCGCATGGGCGGCGTCGCCATCTTCTGCGGGCTCGCCGCGGCGCTTATCGTGCAAGTCGCGGGCACCCTGTGCTTCGGCTGGCCCTCCGCGCTCATCCCCCACCCCAGCATGGAGATCGACTACCGGCTGCTGGGCGTCTCGTTTCTTCTGATCGTGGTCACCGGTGCCCTGGACGACGTGCGGAGCCTCTCCCCCAAGAAGAAGCTCGCCGGGCAGATCGTCGCCGCCGCGGTCGCCGCGGCGAGCGGCCTCACCATCGGCCGCATCGTCAACCCCTTCGCCCCGGGCGAGCTCGAGCTGGGGCTTCTCGCCTACCCCATCACGATCGTCTACCTGGTCGCGTTCGCCAACATCATCAACCTCATCGACGGCATCGACGGCCTCGCCGCCGGCGTCTCCGCCATCGCGAGCGTGACCATGTTCAGCATCGCGGTCCTTGTAGGCCGCGTGGACGCCGCCGCGCTCTCGATCGCCGTCTTCGGGGCGTGCCTGGCGTTTCTGCGCTACAACTTCCACCCCGCGAGCGTGTTCATGGGGGATTCCGGATCGCTGCTGCTGGGCTTCTCGCTGGGCACCGTATCGCTTCTGTGCGTGAGCCGCACCGCCGCGCTCACCTCCATCCTCATCCCGCTCATCGTGGCGGGCGTGCCGATCCTGGACACGCTCTCGGCCATCATCCGGCGTCTGCGCGGGCACGTGAGCATCGACCAGGCGGACAAGGGCCATATCCACCACCGGCTCATCCAGGAGGGATTCGACCAGCGCCAGGCGGTGCTGCTCATCTACGCGTGGTGCATCCTGCTGTCGCTGGGTGCGGTGGTCATCAACCAGGTGGGCGTCGAGACGCGCGTCGTGATCTTCATCGTGCTGCTGGTGTGCTCCGCCGGGTTCGCCACGCGCTTGCACCTCTTCGAACCGGTGCTGCGCCATCACTATAACCCCGAGACCCACGAAGACGAGCTCGTGGGGCCGGACGACCCCGCCTTCGAGGAGGAGGTCCAGGCGGAGCGCGAGGAGCGCGCCGAGAAGCGCGAGGAGCGCCGCGAGGAGCTCAGGCATCTGGGGCGCGGGCTGATCGACATCGCCGAGCGCCGCGGCGACGCGGAATCGCGACACGACGATGACGAGGGCGACGCTAAGGGCGGCAGCGGCGTATAATCATCGGGCGGTAGTCCATCCCCGCGGCATCCGCCGCGGCGGCGACGCCCGCCCTTATGAGACCCATAGCACGTCCGCGCAGCGACACCGCGCGGACGGCATCGCTCAGCGACCAGAAGGAGACGTGACCCATGCCGAACGACCGCAGCTACGAGGCCTCCCTCAAGCGCAGCAACGAGATCGCGGCCGACCTGCCCGAGCATCCCGAGAACTACTGCATGCTCACCGGCGACCGCCCCACCGGGCGACTCCATCTGGGCCATTACTTCGGCACGCTCAAACGCCGCGTGGAGCTGCAGGACCTGGGCGTCAACACCGCCGTCCTCATCGCCGACTACCAGGTCATCACCGACCGCGATACCACCGAGCACATCCAGGACAACGTCTACAACATGGTCATGGACTACCTTGCCTGCGGCATCGACCCGGATAAGACCATGATCTACGCCCACTCGGCGGTCCCGGCGTGCAATCAGCTCATGCTCCCCTTCCTCTCCCTCGTGTCGGAGGCGGAGCTCTCCCGCAACCCCACCGTCAAGGCGGAGATGGAGGCCTCGGGCCACGAGCTCACGGGGCTTCTGCTCACCTACCCGGTGCACCAGGCGTGCGACATCCTCTTCTGCAAGGGCAACGTGGTGCCGGTCGGCCGCGACCAGCTGCCGCACATCGAGCTCACCCGCCTTATCGCCCGCCGCTTCAACAACCGCTACGGCAAGGTCTTCCCCGAGGTGGACGCCCTGCTTTCCGACACGCCGCTTCTGCCCGGCCTCGACGGCCGCAAGATGAGCAAATCCTACGGCAACGCCATCTCGATCTCGATGACGGCGGAGGAGACTGCGAAGCGCATCAAGAAGAGCCAGACCGACTCCGAGCGCATGATCACCTTCGACCCCGAGAACCGCCCCGGCGTCTCGGGCCTGCTCTCCACGGCCGCCATCTGCACCGGCAGGAGCGAGGTCGAGATCGCCGAGGAGATCGGCATGGGAGGCTCGGGCGCCCTCAAGAAGTACGTGACCGAGGCCGTCAACGGCTACTTCGCACCCATCCGCGAGCGCCGGCAGCAATATGAGAACGACCTGGGCTACGTGAAGGACGTCCTTGCCGAGGGCAACCGCCGCGCGAACGAGATCGCCGAGCGCACGCTCGACGAGGTGCGCGCCGCGATGGGGATGGTCTACTAGCCGGATCGACCGGATCTTGACGCGCCGGCAAGGGGTCTGCGACCGCACCGGCGCCGGGACGCGGGCCGCCGGAGCGCCCGCAGCTAGGGAGGGGTCTATGTACCGACTCATCGCGAGCGATATGGACGAGACGTTCCTGGGGCGGGGCCACCGCATGCCGCCCGAGAACCTTGAGGCCATGGCGCGCCTGCGCGAGCTCGGCGTGCTGTTCGTCCCCTGCTCGGGACGCCCCTACCCCTCGATCAGGAGCAACTTCGACTCGATCGACCCGCAGCTCCTCGCAGACGGCTACGTGATCTCGTTCAACGGATGCTGCATCCATCGCGTGGGCGACCCCGACCCCCTCATCTCCATCCCGTTCGACCGCACCATGGCCGAGACGCTCTACCGCAACGCGCGCGAGAAGCGCATCCCCCTGCACGTCTACCCCGTGGGCGGCACCATCTACATCCAGGACATCCCCCAGGAGGAGCTGGACCGCATCCGCGACGTGGCGGGCATGACGCCCGTCGACCACGACGTCGACATCATGGAGCTCATCGGCGACGAGCCCATCGCCAAGATCCTCTACATGGACCCGGACCTCGCGCGGGTGAAGCGCATCGCCGCCGAGACGATGCCGCTGCTCGATCCGGACAAGGTGTCGGTCACCTACTCGTCCAACCGCTATGCCGAGTTCGTGCCCGCGCACACCAGCAAGGGCACCGGTCTCGCGCACCTGGCGGCGCACCTGGGAATCGATATCGCGGAGACCATCGGCATGGGCGACTCCGCGAACGACCTGGGCATGATCTACGCAGCGGGCCTGGGTGTCGCCGTGGCGAACGCCACACCGGACGTGAAGGATGCGGCGGGCCTGGTGCTCGAGAGCACCTGCGAGGACGGCGCGCTCGCGGAGGTCGTGCGACGCCTGGTCGAGCCCGACCACGTTTCCCGCCCCTGAACCGCTGCTTGAGACCTGCCTGCTTCACACAATCAACGTTCGGCGCGCACGAAGGCATCTGATAAGCTGTTCGGCGGCGTAAAAGCGCCTTGTACCTGCGCGACAACGCCTCCCTGCAGGGGCGCGTCATCGACGTCATGCCCCAGGGCACCTCGGTCGAGGTGTACGGCATGACCCAGGACGGCTGGTACCACGTCAACTACGAGGGCACCGAGGGCTACTGCTACTACCGCTGGCTCAACTTCGAGGGCACGGCGGACGGCACCGTCCATGACGGCAAGCAGACCGAGATGTTCGCCACCTGCGACCTCAACGTGCGCGACGCGCCGGGCATGCACGGCAAGGTGATCGGCGTCCTCACCACCGACGAGGCGGTCGCCGTCTCGCACAAGGAGAACTACTGGTTCACCGTCGACTACCATGGGCAGACCGGCTACTGCTACGGCGAGTACCTCGGCTTCACCCGCGGCGGATACCAGGACCCCAACGACACCGCCGGCCGCAACGTCATGAACGATGAGGTCGAGGGCGGCGCGACCAGCACCATGAACCAGCTCACCGTCACCGCTCCCCTGAACGTGCGTACCGCCCCCAGCATGAGCGGCGCGATCATCGGCTCGCTCGCCCGCGGCACCGTGGTGAGCGCGCTCGAGCAGACGCCGGACCGCTGGGTGCGCATCTCCTTCAACGGCACCGACGCTTGGGTCTTCGGCGACTACCTCGCGTAAGGTCTCCAGAGTCTCCAGGCTCTACCCACCTCTCGCATGAAACACGCGAGCGGCCCCGCTTCCTTATCAGGCGCGGGGCCGCTCGCGTTTCGCCGTTGATCGCACAGAGGGGAGGGATGCGATGCAAACGCGACGCCGGGCTTTCCATGATCGCCGTACCCGGTTCGTCGTTGAGTTAACTATAGTAAACTTCTTGATCGACCGGGACCTCGTTTTGAACGAGGACGGTAAGCACACCGTTCCTCCATAAGTTAGCCAAAGCAATCTTTTTACCGGGCATCGGAGCTCCGGTGTCACGGTATAGTTGAGACCCGCAGCGCATCATGTACATCTGATGGAATGCGTTCGGCGTCCGCGCACGGGATCGCGGAAGCACAACCGCGGGCTACAGGTTCGACCGGGAGGGACGATGGCTGACAACGGTTTCTTCGAGCAGGTGTACCAGATGGTCGAGCAGATCCCCCGTGGTCGCGTCGCCACCTACGGCCAGATCGCCCGTCTGGCGGGAAGCCCCCGGCGCGCCCGGTACGTGGGGTTCGCCCTCCACCGGAACCCGAGACCCGGCGTCATCCCCTGCCACCGCGTGGTCTTCGCCGACGGCTCGCTCGCCCGCGGCTTCGCCTTCGGGGGCGAGGGCGTCCAGCGCGCGATGCTGGAGCAGGAGGGCGTGGCGTTTCGCGAGGACGGCAGGGTGGACCTCGCGCGTGCCCGTTGGGAAGCGGGCGTCTGATTCGGGCCGCCCCCTGCCTCACGCGCTATAATTTCCCGGTATGATCTCCCGGTATGCCGACGGGCTCCCGCCATGGCGCCCCGGCATCGAGATCGACACCTTGCCTCACCCCCGACCCCGGCATGCGAGGGCATATGTCCGCAAACCCCTTTGATAAGCTTAGGA
>CASFIQ010000191.1 GCA_949294785.1 uncultured Collinsella sp. | reverse complement strand
AGGAGGAGGACGCGGATGAACCTGGACGAGCTGGAGATCGGCAAGGACGCGATCGTCGCGTCGGTGGACTGTGACGAGGTGTCCCTGCGCCAGCACATCCTCGACATGGGGCTCACGCCCGGTATCGAGGTCACCATGATGAAGCTCGCCCCCATGGGCGACCCCATGGAGATCCGTCTGCGCGGCTACGAGCTCACCCTGCGCCGCGACGACGCCGCGCGCATCGCCGTGACCGATATCCATGCCGCGCACGACCGTCCCCGCCGCGCGTCGCGCACCGCACCAACCGCGCACCCCGCGCTCGGCGAGGGGCCCGCCCGTCCGCGGCGCGAGGGGGTTCAGCTTCCCGAGTCCGCCCCGGTCTCCTTCGCGCTCGCCGGAAACCAGAACTGCGGCAAGACGACGCTGTTCAACCAGCTCACCGGTTCCAACCAGCATGTGGGCAACTTTCCCGGCGTGACGGTCGACCGAAAGGACGGCCAGATCCGCGGGCATGCCAACGCCCGCGTGACCGACCTGCCCGGCATCTACTCGCTGAGCCCCTATACGAGCGAGGAGGTGGTCAGCCGGCAGTTCATCTTGGAGGAGCGCCCCGACGCCATCATCAACATCGTCGACGCCACCAACATCGAGCGCAACCTCTACCTCACCCTGCAGCTCATGGAGCTCGACCGGCCGATGGTGCTCGCGCTTAACATGATGGACGAGGTGGCGGAAAACGGCGGGACCGTGAACGTGAACGCCCTCGAGGCGGCGCTCGGCATTCCCGTGGTGCCTATCTCCGCTGCCAAGGGTCAGGGTATCGACGAGCTCGTGGAGCACGCCCTGCACGTCGCGCGCTTCCGCGAGCGCCCGGGGCGCGTGGACTTCTGCGCTCCGGACGGCCCGGACGGCGGCGCGCTCCACCGCTGCATCCACGGCATCATCCACCTCATCGCCGACCACGCCGAGGCGGCGCGCATCCCGGTGCGCTTCGCGGCGACCAAGCTCATCGAGGGCGACCGCCTGGTCAGGGACGCCCTGGCGCTCGACGCCAACGAGCTCGACGGCATCGAGCACATCATCAGCCAGATGGAGGGGGAGGCCCGCACCGACCGCCTCGCCGCCCTCGCCGACATGCGCTTCTCGTTCATCGAGAGCGTCTGCGCCGCGAGCGTGGTGAAGCCGCGCGAGAGCCGCGAGCATCTGCGCAGCGTCGCCGCCGACCGCGTGCTCACCGGCAGGTACACCGCCATCCCGGTGTTCATCGGCATCATGGCGCTTGTCTTCTGGCTCACGTTCGACGTGGTGGGGCAGCGGCTGTCCGACCTGCTCGACCTCGGTATCCAGGCCGTCACCGCGAGCACGGACGCGGCGCTCACCGCGTTCGGGCTGAACCCGGTGGTGCACTCGCTCGTCATCGACGGCGTCTTCGCGGGCGTCGGCAGCGTGCTCACGTTCCTCCCCATCATCGTGGTGCTCTTCATCTTGCTGTCGGTGCTCGAGGATTCCGGCTACATGGCGCGCGTCGCCTTCGTGATGGACAAGCTCCTGCGCAAGATCGGGCTTTCCGGGCGCAGCTTCGTGCCCATGCTCATCGGGTTCGGCTGCAGCGTCCCCGCGATCATGGCCACGCGCACGCTGCCCTCCGAGCACGACCGCAAGATGACGGTGATGCTCACGCCCTTCATGAGCTGCTCGGCGAAGCTTCCGGTCTACGCGCTGTTCTCGGCGGCGTTCTTTCCCGAGCATGCGCCGCTGGTCATGATCTCGCTCTACATCATGGGCATGGTGGTCGGTGTCGCGGTGGCGCTCATCTTGAAGGGCACCGCGTTCAAGGGCGATCCCGTTCCCTTCGTGATGGAGCTTCCCAACTACCGGCTCCCCAGCGCCAAGACCACGTTGCTGCTCGCTTGGGACAAGGCGAAGGGCTTCGCCACCAAGGCGTTCACGATCATCTTCGCGGCGAGCGTGGTTATCTGGTTCCTGCAGACCTTCGATATCCGCCTCAACGTGGTCTCCGACCAGGCGCAGAGCATGCTCGCGATGGTGGGGACCGCGATCGCGCCGGTCTTCGCGCCGCTGGGCTTCGGGTCGTGGATCGCCGCCGCGGCGCTCGTGGCGGGGTTCGGTGCGAAGGAGAACGTGGTGGCGACGCTCACGGTGCTGCTGGGCGGTACGACCACGGCGCTCGCAGGGCTCTTCACGCCGCTCACGGCGTTCACTTTCCTCACCTTTACGCTGCTCTACACGCCGTGCGTGGCCGCGGTCTCCGCCGTGCGCAACGAGTTGGGGACCCGCATGATGTGGGGTGTGATCGCCATGCAGTGCGCCGTGGCGTGGATCGTCGCCTTCGGCGTCCACGTGCTGGGGATGGCGCTCGGCCTCGCCTGATCGCGCGTCGGGCAGGCCGCGGTTTCCCGCGCCCGCAGGGGGTGCGCTCGCCTCGGCGTCAGCTGGGGCGGCGCCGTGCTCTTCCGGCTACCGTTTGCGGCGCCGTTGCTACCGCTTGCAGAACCCTGTCATATCCGGTGCCCGATCGGAAACATTCGGGGGAGAAATTGAAGATGCTCCCGGATGCGCCACATCCGATGCGGCGGGTGTGCGCCCATCCGATTCGGGGCGCCATCTGAAGGGAGGGTCACCATGATCCGTCCTGCGTTATCTTCCGACTGCAAGCGAATCTTCCAGCTGTGCTGCTGCTCCGATGGGGCGCAGCGGCCCTACCCGTCTTTCGAGCGGGCGTATGAGGGGCGACTCGCCGACGCCGGCGAGAAGTGCATGATCATCGAGGAGGACGGCAAACTCGTGGGTTTCGTCGCGCTGCGCAGCGAGACGAACACGGGCGATGGCAAGACGACCCTTTCCGATCTGGTGCTCGCGCCGGGCATGCGCGGCGCGGCGCCGCATCTGGTTGCCGAGGCAGGTGCGTTCGCCGTCGCGAGCGGGTTCGGCGCGGCGCCGAGCGAGCTCTTCGAGCGAAACGACCTTGCGACAGGCTCCACGTTCACCCGGCACTCCTACGCTCCGTCGTTCAGCGCTTCGTAAGCGTCGGCGCGCAAGGGAGGTGACGGCGACGGGGGAGTACCAGCACATCTCGCACGGGTTCGCGCCCGTGTTCGACGAGCGCTCGCGCGTGCTGGTGCTCGGATCGTTCCCCTCGGTGCTCTCGCGCGAGAACGCGTTCTACTACGGTAACCCGCGCAATCGCTTCTGGCGCGTGATGGCGGCGTGCCTGGGCGAGGCCGTGCCGCCGGACGAATCGATTGCCCGGAAACGCGAGCTGCTCGTGCGCCATAAGATCGCGCTCTGGGATGTGGTCGAGAGCTGCGACGTGCGGGGGTCTTCGGACGCGAGCATCAGAAACGTGGTACCGGCGAAGATCGAGCGGGTGCTCGATGCCGCGCCGATCGAGCTCGTGGTCCTGAACGGCGCCACGGCGGGACGGCTCTATCGGCGGCACCTGGCGCAGCGCGCAGGGGTGCCGGCGCGCATCGCCCCCTCGACGAGCCCGGCGAACGCCGCCTGGTCGCTCGATCGGCTCATCGAGCGCTGGCGCGAGGTGCTGGGCCCGCTCGCATGACCCTCCGGTCGCCGCGCCCCTCAGCGATGGGTCCGGTAGAAGATCCGCGCCGCGAGGGTGCTCCGGGGGACGATGACATTCCCGTCGAGGCCGTCGCCCCCGGCAGCGTCGTCTGCCGCATCGAGCGCGTCGCGGTGCGCCGGCGCGTCCCCGGTCGCCCCGCCTCTCAGCGCGGCGTCAAGATCCGATACGGGGCACCCCAGCCGGACGGCGGCGACCAGCCGGTCGATGGCT
>CASFIQ010000190.1 GCA_949294785.1 uncultured Collinsella sp. | reverse complement strand
CGGGCACCGCGCGGCGGAGCGCACCGGCGCTGACGAGGCGGCGTTCGGGCGCCATGTCCGTCCCCCGCGGTCGCCTCAGCCTTTCCGGATGAGCGCGAGGTAGAATCCTTCGAACAGGCGCGTCGGGCAGATGGTGAGGGTGCCGGAGAGGTCGTTTCCCAGCACCGGCAGCACCCCCGTGCCCGCGGCTTGCGCCACGGCGGCGGCGGTCGGTGCCAACGCGGGAACGCTGTCGGGGAGCGGGGTGCCGTCAAGCGGTATGATGCGGCAATCGCGGTGCCGCGCGAGTGCGCGCCGGACCTGCCCCTCGTTTTCCTGCGGCAAGATCGAGCACGTCGAGTAGACGAGCGTCCCGCCCGGCTTCAAGATGGTGAGGGCGCGGTCCAGAAGCGCCTGCTGCGACCGCGTCGTCTTCTTCAGAAGCTGGGGTGTGATGCGCGCGGCGGCCCGTTCGTCGCCGGCGCGCAGGGTGCCCGATCCCGTGCAGGGCGCATCGACGAGAATCTGGTCGAACGAGAAGAAGTCGTCGAGGCGGCGCGCGTCGACGCGCATGACGTTGACGCCGCGGACGCCGAGCTTCTCCAGATTGAACGCGAGCTTCTCCGCGCGCGGCGCATGGAGCTCGCAGGCGGTGATGTGGGCGCGCCCGCGCGTGAGCGCGGCGAGCTGCGAGGTCTTGCCGCCCGGTGCGGCGCACATGTCCAGGATGTCGGCGCCGGGTACCGGTGCGAGGGCGAGCGGGGGCAGCATCGACGAGAGGCTCTGCAGGTAGATGCGGCCTTCACGGTACGCCGGCAGCTCCCAGAGCGCGCGCTCGCGAGCCCCCTCGACGATCAAGGCGTCCTCGTAGAAGGGCACGCCCTCATGGGCGATGCCTGCCCGGTCGAGTTCCTCGGCAACTTCCGCCACCGTCGCCTTCAAAGCGTTGGCGCGCAGGGTCACGGGCCGCGCCGCCGCGGCGACAACGCCCTCGCGCACGCGCTCGGCGACATCTTGCATGCCCCCGCGAAGGGCCTCTTCAACGATGTCGGGCAGGACCACGGTCGCTCCTTCCATACCTGACGCCTGCTACAGGACGATACCGAAGGCGACGAGCGCGACCGAGACGGCGAGCGCCGCGACGTCGATGGCGCGCATCGGGTAGCGCTTGAACGACGAGGCGCGCGTGCGCAGGTAGAACCCGCGTTGCTCGGCGGCGAGCGCCGTCGCATCGGTCTTCCCCACAGAGGTCACGAGCAGCGGGATGCACACCGGCAGCATGAGCGACATCTTGCGGAAGGGGTTCTTGGTGTCGAACTCGACGCCCCGCGCGGTCTGCGCCTCCATGATGGCGTTCATCTCCTGCGTGAAGATGGGTACGAAGCGCAGCGCCGTGGTGAAGGTGAAGGCGTACTTGTAGGGCAGGTGGAGCTTCTCCACGCACGCGTTCGCCAAATCGGTCGTCTTCGTGACGGTGAGCATGAGGACGAGCGGCAGCGCCACGCCCAGAAGGCGCAGACAGGCCTTCGTGCCCGACACCAGCCCGTCGGTGGTCACGAACAGCGCGACGGTCTCGCCATGGCGCACGAATGCGAGCTGCAGCACGAGCATGAGCGCGGCGATGGGGACGAGGACCTTGAGCAGCGACAGCAGCCGGGACCCGCTGCCCGCATAGATTCCTAGGATGAGGGTGAGCGCGATGAGCGCGATGAGTGCGGCATAGCCGTCCGCGAGCACGATCGCGGCGATAATCGCCGCCGCCAGGATGAGCTTGGTCACCGGGTTCAGGCGGTGGAGCACGGTGTCGCCGGGCACGTAGTCGATGACGTTAAGCACGGTCGGCCTCCTTCGGGTCGCGCGGTGCGGCTTCTCGATTCGCTTGCGGCGCGCTCTCCGTCTCGCCGTCAGGATCCGACGTGCCATCCTGCCCCATCAGCGCCATGACCGTGTCGACCACGCCGGAGACCTCGGAGATGCCGTTGAAGGCGGGGGAGACCTCCTCGGCGAGGAGTTCGGAGAGCTCGATTACCTGCGGCGGGCGCACGCGGGCGCGCCGCAAGAGGCCCTCGTCGGCGAAGACCTCGGCCGTGGGGCCCGCATCGAGGATGCAGCCGTCCGCCATGACCACGAGCCGCTCGGCGAAGTCCGAAACGACCTCCATGTCATGGCAGACCATGATGACGGCGCAGCCGCGCTCTGCCATCTCGCGCACGGTCTCCATGACCGTCATGCACTCGCGGTAGTCGAGACCGCTCGTGGGCTCGTCGAGGACGACCACCTGCGGTTCCAGGACCACCACCGAGGCGAGGGCGACCATCTGGCGCTGCCCGCGCGAGAGCGAGAAGGGGGCGGCGGCCTCGTCGAGGCCGTAACGCGCGATCACCGTGCGCGCCCGGGCTCGAGCGTCTTGGGGGGCGACCCCGCCGAGCTCCAACCCGAAGGCGACCTCCTCGAGCACGGTGTTCTTGCAGAGCTGCCGGTCGGGGTTTTGGAACAGCGTCGAGACGTGGCGGGCGATCTGGGAGACGGGTACCTGTCGGGTATCGAGGCCTGCCACGCGCACCGTGCCCGAAGCGGGCTTGAGCAGACCGTTCACCAGCTTGGTGGCGGTGGTTTTCCCCGCTCCGTTCTGGCCGATCAGCGCGACGAGCTCCCCGGGGTAGACGCTGAGCTCGAGATTGTTGACCGAGGCGTCGCCGCCCGGATAGGCGAAGTTCACGCCGCGCATGCTCACGACCGGCTCGGGGCCCTGCTTGCCGGAGCGCGCGGGGATGTGGGGCGACCCTGCGGGAGCGTCCGCGGCCCGCATGCGCGTGCGGTTGCCCACACGGGCGAGCAGGTTCTCGATGAGGAGCCGCGCCTCGTCCACATGCAGGCACGGTGGTTCGGCGGGGCAGAGCCCCCGCCGCGCGAGGCTGTTGGAGATACGCGCCACGCGCGGGCTGTCCACGCCGATCTCGCGCAGCTCGGGTCCGTGCGCGAAGACCTCGTGCGGAGTTCCCGTAAGGGCGACGCCGCCCCGGTTCATGACCACGAGGCGGTCGCAGTACTCGGAGAGCAGCGCCACCTTCTGTTCGATCACGATGACGGTGATGCCCTCGTTCCGGTTCAGGTCGCGCAACACGTCGAAGACCATGCGCGAGCTCACCGGGTCGAGGGCGGCGGTGGGCTCGTCGAGCACGAGCACGCGCGGTGCGAGCGCGAGTATCGCCGCGATGGCGACCTTCTGCTTCTGCCCGCCCGAGAGCGTGGCGATCTCGCGGTCGCGCAGGTCGGCGATGCCCACGGCGTCGAGCGCCGCCGTGATGGACTTCTCGATGCGCCGATGGTCCACCCCGAAGTTCTCGAGGCCGAACAGGATCTCGTCCTCCACCACCGACGCGACCATCTGCGCGTCGATGTCCTGGTTAACCGATCCTACGATGCGCGAGATGTCGGTGAGCGTCATCTCGCAGGTATCGGTGCCGTCGACGATGGTCTCGCCGAAGAGCTGGCCGCGGAAGTGATGCGGGATCGCGCCGGAGAGCACGGCGGCAAGCGTCGACTTGCCCGCGCCCGAGGGCCCGATCACCCCCACGAAGGCGCCGGACTCGATGGAGAGCGAGACGTCGTCGAGTGCGCGCTCGCCGTCCCCTCCGTAGGAGAACGAGACCGATCTCATCTCGATGATGGGTTGCATGGCATCCTCTCGGTGGGAGGCGTTCAGTTCATGTCATCTCACGGTAGCACGTCGCGGCCCCGCGCGGGGTCGTGAAGGGCGATGCGTCGGCCCGTGGGGCGGTGCGTCGGGTTTGAAAAAACGGCCCCGACACCGTCCGGTGCCGGGGCCGGAGCTCGCCCGGTGCCTAGTCGGCGAGCTTGAGCGCGTGCTTGATGGGCACGTAGAGGGCCCCCACCAGGATCGCGTTGAACACCGCGGTGAGCGCGACCACGGGGAGCATGAGCGATACGAGCGAGGTATCGAACTGCATCATGGCCATCTTGATGACCATGAAGATGGCGCCGGAGAGGAAGGTGGTGACGAAGGTTCCGATCACGGGAACGGCGCCCTTCGCACCCGTCTTCATGCCGGCGTTCACGATCGCGGCCATCACCATGGCGGCGATGCCCTCCGCCACGAAGTCGATGCCGGGGCTCGT
Organism: uncultured Collinsella sp.; assembly: GCA_949294785.1. Classification (GTDB taxonomy): domain Bacteria; phylum Actinomycetota; class Coriobacteriia; order Coriobacteriales; family Coriobacteriaceae; genus Coprousia. Next base: position 4,964 of record CASFIQ010000190.1, on the reverse strand, counting down.
GGTGGTGATCTGGATCACCGCGGCGGAGACCAGGCCGATTACGAGCGCCTGTCCGATGTTCGGACGCACGATCAAGATGGTGAGGCAGAAGGCAGAGATGATGAACTCGGGCGCGATGGTGCCGGCGGAGATGGTGGAGATGGCCTTGCCGACGGTGAAGTTCAGGATGAAGCCGGCTGCGAGGAGCACGGCGAGGAGCACGAGGGCCTTGATGTCGAGCTTGCCGCGGTCGACGGTCTGGACGGTGCGGGCCTGGGCGGAGGTGTTCTGGGACATGGTGATCGACCTTTCTGGTTCGAGCCGGGGGACTTCTGGTTCGTCCGGCGTGTTTTCCGAGGCTTGGAGCGTTCTCGTCGCGGTGGATGGTGCAGGGGCGGAGGCGCGTGGTGCGAACTCGGGGGAGCGGGGCCGCGCTCGGCTACGAAAAAAGGCCCCCGGTCAAACCGGAGGCCTTCGGATGCCTAGATCGAGCTGGCGCGAAGGGGCTCACCGTTGACCGGCCGAGTGCTCACCACGCCACCACCACTTCATGTTCATCGTTGTCGAGTGCATCGTGGTGGCTCCCTTCTGTATTCGGGCGAGTCGGGCCCTTTGCGTCCCGTGGACCTCGCTTCCGTTCGTTGGCGAAACTGTAGCATACCCGCACTGCGTCGCGCGCCGGCGCATCCCGATTGTTGCGAGGGCGTTTCGCATGCGCCTTGCGCGCGACGGGCGTCAGATGGAGCTGTCCTGCGCGAGCGGCGAGAACTCGTCCACCAGGATGTCCAGGCACCGGGGCAGCACGCGCGCGCCGAAGACACCCGTGTTGTCGGGGATAATCTCGCCGTCGAACTGCATGTTGAGCGACGGCGTGCAGGTCACGCGCACCTCGCTCGCCTGGAACATGGTGAACTGCGGCCGGCCGAGCGTGACGCCCGCCGGATCGATCACGCCGGCGATGACCGTGGGCAGAAGCTGCACCAGGCCCGCGGGCTCGATCACGGCGACGTCGATCTTGCCGTCGTCCATCCGGCATCCCGGGAAGAGGTTGATGCCGTTTTGGATGACCGAGGTGTTGGCGATCATGCAGGAGATGCCGTCGAGCTCCTCCACCTTGCCGTCGTGCTCGATGGTGAAGCGCGCGACATCGGGCTTCAGCGTCTGCAGCGCCGAGAGGAAGTAGGCGACCTCGCCGATATCGCGCTTCGCGGGCTCCGCCTTCCCCATGATGGTGGCGTCGAAGCCGGTCCCCGCGATGATGATGAAGCCGTGCCGGCGCCGCGCGCCGTCGGCGCCCTCCCAGAAGAGCTCGCCCATATCGACCTGTACCGCATGGCCGTCGCGGCAGGTCTTGGCGAGCGCCGCGATATCGGGCGCGTTGCCGATGTTGTTGAAGAACAGGTTCGCGGTGCCCGAGGGGAACACGAGCACGGGAACGCGCGTGTCGCGCAGGCAGTCCAGGAGGTTCGATATGGTGCCGTCGCCGCCCGAGACCACCACGCGGTCGAAAGAGCGCGCGTCCGCGGTGGCACGGGCCGCCTCCATGCCGTCGCCGACGAAGCGCATGACGACCTCGTCGCCGGGGCGCGCGAGCGCGTGAGCGAAGGCGTGGATCTCGTCGGATGAGGGGCCGGAGGCGGGATTGTGGATAATCAGGCAGCGCATGGCGTGGTTTTCCGTATCTACGATGCGAGCGGTATAGTGGGATGCTGCAGTCTCCATCCTACCCCCGTGCAGGCGGGGATTCCCATGCCGAGAGGGATCATGATTATTTCCACAGAGAGCGAGCTTTCCGCCTTCTGCGAGCGCGCCGCGGCGTATCCCGCGGTTGCGGTCGATACTGAGTTTCTACGCGAGCGCACGTTCCATCCGCATCTCTGTCTCATCCAGGTGGCGACGCCCGACGAGTCGGTCGCCATCGACCCGCTCGCGCTCGGCGACATGGCACCGCTCGCCTCCCTTATGGCGAACCAGCGGGTGACGAAGGTGTTCCATGCGTGCACGCAGGATATGGAGGTGCTGCTTCGCGCGCTGGGCGAGCTGCCCCGTCCCATCTTCGACACCCAGGTCGCGGCGGCGTTTCTGGGGGAGCGCCTGCAGGTGGCATACAGCGGGCTCGTGCAGTCCTGTCTGGGGGTGACGCTTCCCAAGAGCGAATCGCTCACCGATTGGTCGGCGCGGCCGCTCACGCCCGAGCAGCTTGAGTATGCCCTCGATGACGTGCGCTACCTCATCAGGGTCTACCCCCTCATGCGCGACCGCCTCGAGGAGCTGGGGCGCCTCGGGTGGGTTGCCTCGGAGATGGAGCCCCTGCTCGAGCGGTCCCATTACGAGCTCGACCCGCGTGAGGCGTATCGCCGGGTGAAGCGGGTGAACTCGCTGACGCGTCGCCAGATGGGCGTCGCGCGCGAGCTCGCCGCCTGGCGCGACCGCCGTGCCGAGCGCCGCGACATCCCGCGCAAGTGGATCATGTCCGACGAGGTGCTCGTCGCGCTCGCGAAGCGCGCCCCCCAGACGGTCGAGGACTTCCGCAGCGTCCGCGGCACCGAGCAGCTGTCTGTGGGCGATGTCGACGCGGCGCTGCTCGCCGTCGCGCACGGCAGGAGCTGCCCTGCCGCCCGGCTGCCCCAGCTCCCGCATCCCAAGAAAACCGCTTCCGGCGATATGGAGAGCGTCTGCGACCTCATGTACGCGCTGCTGCGCCTCGTGGCGGAGCGCGCCGGGGTGGCCACCGCAATGATCGCCTCGCGCGAGGACCTCGTCGCCTACGCCGACCACCCCGAGGAGAGCGCGCTGCGCGAGGGCTGGCGATTCGAGCTGGTGGGCACGCGCCTGGACGACCTGCTCTCCGGCAACATGGGCCTCACGGTCGTCGACGGGCGCGTCGAGATCCTGTAGCGCTTGCTTCCTGCGGCGCGGGGTTCGCCCCGGCGCATACCTATCGGGGGATTTTGTCACGCCCGCCCGTGAACGCGGAGGCGGAAAACGGGTACAACGGATGAGACCTCGCCGATGGCGGCGGGTGCCGGTGCGCTCTCGGGCGCCGTCGCGACAAGGAGCTGATGAGATGCCCTATCTGGGATACGGATACGGAATGGGCTACGGGTACGGTTTCGGGATCGACCCCGCGTACCTCGTCCTCGTGGTGGTCTCGCTCGTGCTGGGGCTCGCCACGCAGGCCTATATCAACAGGGCGTACGCCACGTGGTCGCGCGTTCCCGCCGGCGGAGAGACAGGCGCCCAGGTGGCTCGTCGCATGCTCGACGATCTGGGTTGCCAGGCGGTGGGCATCAAGGGGACGCCCGGCCATCTCACCGACCATTACGACCCGCGCGACAACAACCTCTATCTCTCGCCCGAGAACCAGCGCGGCGGCTCGGTCGCGAGCATCGCGGTCGCCTGCCACGAGGCGGGTCATGCCGTCCAGCGCGAGCGCGGGTTCGCGCTCATGCGGGCGCGTCAGGCGCTCGTGCCGGTGGTGAACCTCACGCAGAACCTGTGGATTGTCGTGTTCATCCTGGGCGTCGCTATGAACATCGCGGGCCTTCAGACGCTCGCCATCGCGCTGTTCGCGTTCTCGGTGATCTTCCAGCTGGTGACGCTGCCGGTCGAGCTCGACGCGAGCCGCCGCGCCGTCGCCTACATCGAGGGGTCGGGCATGGGCGCCCAAAACGCCCGCGGCGCCCGGAAGGTGCTCACCGCCGCCGCGCTCACCTACGTCGCCGCGGCGCTCACCTCGATCCTTCAGCTCGTGTACCTGCTCTCCCGCACGCGTCGCGGGGGAGACGAGTAAGCGCGCCGTTGCGATTCGGCGGCCCGTCGGGGCATACCGGACGCGCGGGCAGGTCCGCCTGTCGTCCCGGGCGCGCTGGCGATGGCTGCTGCCTGCGGGAAAATTCATGTCCGCACGAAGGTGCATGATGAGGGAGAATCGTTAGGCGACGGCAGCGGTGCCGGCTCTTCCGGCGACGCCGCTGCGCAAACCGTCTTCGAAAGGAGGTATGCCCATGGCGGGATGGGACCTCAAGGGGTCCTCGCGGTCGCGCTCAGTCGCTGCGACCGCGGCTGAGGACCCGAAGGACTCGAACATCCTCTCCGTCACGCAGGCCGTCATGCTCGCCGGCGCCACCCTCGAGGCGCTACCGCCCATTACCGTGCTCGGTGAGGTTTCGGGATTCCGCGGCCCCTGGGGTGCGCGGGGGCACTGCTACTTCCAGGTGAAGGACGAGTCCAGCTCCATGGAGTGCATCATCTGGGGCGGTGTCTACAAGGGCAGCCCCTACGAGCTGAGAAACGGCCTCAAGATGCGCTTCACGGGCCAGTTCCAGGTGTATGCGCATACCGGGAAGATGAGCTTCGTCATCACGCGCTTCGAGCCGATGGGCGAGGGCCTGCTGCGCCAGCAGGTCGCCGCCCTCGCAGAGAAGCTCCGGCGCGAGGGCCTCATGGACGAGGCGCGCAAGCGCCCGGTGCCGGCCTTCTGCTCCCGCGTCGCGGTGGTGACCTCGCTTTCCGGTGCCGTCATCGACGACGTGAAGCGTACGCTCCGGCGCAGGAACCCGCTCGTCGAGATCATCTGCGTGGGGTCGAAGGTGCAGGGCGAGGGCGCCGAGGCGGAGCTCATCGAGGCGCTCGGGCGCGCCGCGGCGATCGATCCCGCGCCCGACTGCATCCTGCTCGTGCGAGGCGGCGGCTCGTTCGAGGACCTCATGACCTTCAACGACGAGGCGCTCGCGCGCGCCGTCGCGGCATCGCCCGTGCCGGTGGTGACCGGTATCGGGCACGAGCCCGACACCTCGATCTGCGACATGGTGAGCGATCGCCGCTGCTCGACCCCCACCGCCGCCGCCGAGTCCGTCGCACCCGCGGTGGGCGATCTCGCCGATCTGCTGCGGACGCGCGAGGACCGTCTTTCCCGTGCGCTCGCGTCCGCGGTGGCGACGCGGCGCCAGGCGCTCGATGCGCTCGCGGCGCGCCCCTGCCTG
>CASFIQ010000189.1 GCA_949294785.1 uncultured Collinsella sp. | reverse complement strand
CATGCCATCCGTCGCCGCCGCGCTCGTGGTCGCGGCGCCGAGCGCGTGCGGGTCCACGTCCTCGATGGCGAGCACGTCCGCCTCGATGGTGCCGTCAGCGCGCTGGACGGCGGGGCCCGGGCCGACCATGCCGCCCGCCTCGGCGCGGGCGCGCTCGGTGGCCTGGGGACCGGTGATGTAGAAGTGCTCCATCGAGAGGCGCCAGGTGCGGCGCGGCTCGGTGAAGCGGGGGATGATGCAGGAGCGGCCCGTGCCGGCGGCGAGGAAGGCGCCCACCGCCTCGGGTTCGCCCACGGTCGCCGAGAGGCCGATCCTTCTGGGGTCCACGCCCGCCATGCGCGAGAGCCGCTCCACCAGGCAGAGCGTCTGGCCGCCGCGGTCGCCGCGCAGCAGCGAGTGGACCTCGTCGATCACCACGTAGCGCAGGTCGCAGAAGAGCCGGGGCACCTGGGCGTGCTTGTGCATGAGCAGGGCCTCGAGCGACTCGGGCGTGATCTGACGGATTCCCGAGGGCTCGCGCATCAGCTTGCGCTTGCGCGACTGAGCGACATCGCCGTGCCAGCGCCATACGGGAATCTCGGCCTGGTCGCAGAGATCGGTCAGGCGTGCGAACTGGTCGTTGATGAGCGCTTTCAGCGGGGCGATGTAGAGCGCGCCCACGCTCGCGGGCGGCCGCTCCCAGAACTCGGTCAGGATGGGGAAGAAAGCGGCCTCGGTCTTGCCGGACGCGGTCGATGCGGTCAGGAGCACGTGGTCGTCCGTGTCGAAGATCGCCTCGGCGGCGGCGACCTGGATGGAGCGCAGGTTCTCCCAATCGTGCTCGTAGATGAAGTCCTGTATGAAGGGGGCGTAGCGGTCGAAGACGGACACGGCGGCTCTCCTCCCTACTACAGCTGGAACTCGGCGAAGAGCGCGGGGTCGCGCGGTGCGGTCGCGGGGGCGACGGCGGCGCCCACCCCGGTGCCGACCTCGCCCGCGGTCGGAGCGGAGGCGCGCGCCCCCAGGACCTCGTCCATGATCTGGGCGACCGTCTTGTCGGGGTTCTGGCTCACGATGTCCAGAAGCTCGATGAAGCGCCGGGTGACGTCGCGCGGGGTGACGTGCGAGTCGGCCCCCACGCGCGAAAGCTGGTCGGTAAGGAAGCGCACCAGGTCGGCCTGGGTGAGGCGCTCCGGGCAGCCATGGTAGCCGGAGTGGATGCGCTGCAGCTTCTCGATCAGCACCATGAACTCCTCGTAGGTGAGGGGCTGCAGGTTGATGATGGGCGCCAGCATGTCGCGCATGCCCTCGCGCGCATAGGTGCCCTGCGTCAGGCGGCTGCGGAGCGCCTCGTAGGAGAAGATCCCGCGGCGGCGGTCCTCGATCGCCTGCGGCGTGCTGCCCATGATGATCCCCAGATGGTGCGCCTTGCCCTGCAGGGTGTCGTTGTACATCTGGAGAATCTTCTCGTAGTTGTTCTGGCGCGCGGTGGCGTTGGGGATGTTGTAGAGGTTCACCAGCTCGTCGATGAGGACGATGAGCCCCTGGTAACCCGCGCCGGTGAGGAACCGCGCGAGGAGCTTCACGTAGTCGTACCAGTCGTCGTCGCCGATGATGGTGCCGGTCCTGAGGTCGGCGCGCGCCTCGCTCTTGAGGCGGTACTCGCCGCGCAGCCACCTGAGGCAGGCGCCCTGGGCAAGATCGTCGCCCGCGGCGGCCGCGTCGCGGTAGGCGCGCAGGATGTAGGTGAAGTCGAAGCCGTGGACCATGTCCTCGAGCTCGTGGAAGAGTTCGGCATCCGGGTCGGGACCCGCGGGGTCCGCCGCGCGCGCGGCAAGCGACGCCGTGACCCAGCGGTCCAGCACCAGGCGAAGGGCCTGCCCCTCCGGGCGCGTCTTGGTGGAGAGGTTCTTGATGAGCTCGCGGTAGGTGGCAAGGCCCTGCCCCTGGCCGCCCTGCAGGCGCCGCTCGGGCGAGAGGTCGCAGTCGGCCACCACGAAGTTCTCGCCGGTGGCGCGGTTGCGCACGGTCTGCAGCAGGAAGCTCTTGCCGGCGCCGAAGCGCCCCACCAGAAAGCGGAACGAGGCCCCGCCCGCGGCGATGAGGTCGAGGTCGGTGAGGAACGCCTGCACCTCGACCTCGCGCCCCACGGTGACGTAGGGGAGCCCGATGCGCGGCACCACGCCGCCCTTGAGGGAGCTCAGGATCGCCGCGGCGATGCGCCGGGGGACCGCCGTGTCCTGTCCGTCTGCGCCCATCGGCTTGCTGTTCATGTTGCCATCAGCCCCTTCAGGTCGTCGAGGTAATCATCTATCAGGCGGGGACCCGCGTCCCCGAACTCGATCACGGTGTCGCCGACGGCATCGAAGAGCTTCTCGTTGATGGCGTCGACGATGAGGTCGTCGCTCGTGCCGGCTCCCGCAGGCGGTTCGCCGGCGAGGAGCGCCTGCAGGAAGGCGACCTCCTCGGGTGCGAGGCCGAGGGCGCTGTCCGTCGCAACGGGGCCCATCGGTTCCGCCGCGGTGCCGGCGGGCGGCTCTGCGGGCAGCGGTGCGTACGGCAGGTCGGACGGGGGTGCTGCGGGGCGGGCCGATGCCCCTTCGCCTGCCG
>CASFIQ010000188.1 GCA_949294785.1 uncultured Collinsella sp. | reverse complement strand
GGCCGAGCCGCTTCGAGGCGGTCTGGCGGCCCACGCCCACCTGGCGGGCGACGTCGGAGGCGCGCTCGCCCGCGGCGACCCGGGAGACGAGCGCCTCGCGGCCCCTCGGCGTGAGCCTTGCGTTAGGATGTTGGGACATGGGATGGCCCCCCTTCGCTGCAAGCCTGAGCAACTCACAGCATGCGGGAGCCATCCCTATTTGTCACTCTCGGGGCGTAAACAACGTGTTGGCACACAACACTTAAGCTTGCTGCGCGCAGCGCTGATGCGTGCGGCAATCACGTTGGTGGAGCTCATCGCACCGCCGGTGATCGTGCCGCTGACAATCGGGGGTCGCGCCGTGGCCGCAGCGGGCGGTGCAACGTTTTGCGCGTCGCCGCCGTTGTTGCGACCGCGTTGGTGTTTGTTGCGGGCGTTGGCGGCGTGATCGCGTGGCTGACGGCATCCAACCAGGTGGAGAACGCGTTTACGCTGGGCACGGTCGTCCCTGACCTCAGCGAGAGCGGTCCCGATGGTGGGCCGTTTGAGGACGGCGACAACATCAAGCAGAACGTCAACGTCACCAACAACGGCAACATCCCCATCTATGTGCGCGCGCAGGTGAGCATTTACTGGCTCGATGCGAACGGCAACCAGATGTGGGAGGAGCCTTATATGGGCGAGAAGGATCCCGGTCAGCCAACCGGGGTCATTATTCCTCCTGGCGACTACATGATGACATGGGGGAGCAGCGTAATGGATGCCGCTGACCTCGGTGCCTTCGACGGCACGTGCTGGGTGAAGGGAGCCGATGGGTTCTATTACTGGACGATGCCGCTCAATCCGAAGACTGAGGATGGCACTTTGGAGCCCACCGAAAACCTGATCGAGCGGTGTGAATACTACGGCGAGTATTCGGACGGAAGGCGGTTCGTCTGCGACATCTCCATCCAGGGCATCCAGGCAGAGCCCGCTCGCGCGGTGGAAGAAGCCTGGGGCGTCACGGTCGATTCTAATACCGGCGCCATAACCGCGCTTCCCGGCGACGGCCAGAACGCCGGCGGTTCGACGACCGATTCCAACAACCAGGCGGGGGCGTGATCGCAATGATGAACAGCTTGAACCTCATGCCCCGACGCGCCCTCTCCATCGCTGCGTGCGGCATGCTCGCCGCGACGCTCGGCTTCGGCGCGGTCCCGGCGTATGCGGCGGGCGCCGCTTCGATCTCCTACGACGGTGCGCGCGACGAGCTCGCGGTCACCGGTGCCTCAGGGGCGGCCGGCTCGACCGACCTCTTCGCCGCGTTCAAAAACGTCCTGCCCGGTGACATGCTGGTGCAGGAAGTCGATATCGACTTCACCAACATGTCCGCACCGGCGCGCCTCTACATCTAGGCGGATACCGCCGACCTCACGGCGGAGCAGCGCGCCGCATTGGAGCAGATGACGCTCTCCGTGGCGTTCGACGGGACGGGCATCGTGGCCGAGGATACCGCCGCGCAACCCCAGGCGGTCTTCGCAGCGGATGCTCCGGTGCCCGTGGCGCAGGTTGAGGGCAATGCCTCGGCAACCATGCGCCTCACGCTGCAGCTTCCCACCAGCCTGGGTAACGAGCTCATGACACTGGGAGACGTGCACCTGCCGTGGATCATCACGGTCGAGGAGGAGGACGGCACCGGCGGCACGACCGACCCCGAGCCGCCCGGTCCCCAGAATCCCGAACCCGGCAATCCCGGCGATGACGGTC
>CASFIQ010000187.1 GCA_949294785.1 uncultured Collinsella sp. | reverse complement strand
GGCTGCCTCCGGAAGCGCGCCCGCCGGCGACGAGGCGGTCCGGTACGCCGGCGCCCCGCGCCGCGCCGCCCACTTCCGCTCGAGTGAAGGCGAGGTGCGCTGAGATGGGCATCTTCACCCGCTTCACACTCCGCTCGCTCGCAAGGAACCGCACCCGCACCGTCGTCTCGATCATCGGCATCGCGCTCTCCTGCGCGCTCATCACCGCCGTCATCACGAGCGCGGTGTCCATGACCTCGATGCTCTACCACAGGACCGCAGCAGACGAGGGAACCTGGCAGGCGGAGATCCAAAACATCGCGTCTGCGGGGTGGGAGCGCCTGCAGCAGGACCCGGACGTCACCGGCGCCGTCGCGGTGGCCGAGCTGGGCACCGTCGCGCTGGGCGCGGACAACGCCGCCGATTACGGCAGCTACCTCTTCGTCAAGACCTGGCCGGAGCTCGTCAAGTCGAGCCCCACCGCCGCGGGCGCGGGAGGCTCGGCAGACGGCTCCCCGGCGATCGCGCCCGACCCCGAGATCGTATCCGGGCGCGCACCCGAGGCCCCGGGCGAGATCGTGCTGCCCCACTTCCTCAAGGGCGCGGCGCTCGACCCCTGCGGTCTCGCGACCGAGGACGGCGGCACCATCTCGCTCGGTAGCGAGGTCACACTCGAGCTGGGAACCCGCACCGTCACCGACAAGGCGACCGGCGCGTCCTACGTCTCGACCTCCGAGCTCGGCACCTGGGTGGACGAGGACGGCCAGACCGAGCGCTATCTGGCGGACCTCGGCCGCGAGACCGCGACCGTGGTGGGCTTCTACCGCAGCTACGGGCATTCTGCCACGACATCGCTCTCCGGCACGAGCATCTACACGTACGACGACGGGAGCGCGCTTCAGCGCGTGGCTTCAGACGACGAGCCCGCGACCCAGCTCTTCTGCCTCGTCACCGTCGCCGATCCGCAGCGCGCGGAGGATATCGCCGACGCCATCGCCGGAGACGACGCCGGCATCGTCTACCATACGAGCCTGCTGCGCTGGCAGGGCGTGACGGACGGGCGCGCCATTTGGAACACGCTCTACCAGATCGCGGGCATCCTCGCCGCGGTGGTCATGATCGCGGGCGTCTCGCTCATCTACAACGCCTTCGCGATCTCCGTCGCCGAGCGCACGCGGCAGTTCGGGCTGCTCTCCTCGCTCGGCGCGAGCCGCCGGCAGCTGCGCCGCACCGTGCTTGTCGAGGCGCTCGTGCTGGGCGCGATCGGTATCCCCGCCGGCGTCGCGCTCGGCCTCGCCGGGTGCTGGGCCGTTTTCAGCGTGCTCGGCGAGGGACTCGCCAGCATGTTCTCCGTGAGCACGGGTGACGTGGCGGCGACCGTCGTCGTATCGCCCATCGCGCTCGGCATCGCCGTCGTCCTCGCTTTCGCGACGCTCATCGTGAGCGCCTGGGTGCCCGCGGTGCGTGCAAGCCGCGTGTCGGCCGTGGACGCCATCCGCCAGGCCCAGGACGTGAGGCTCACGCGCCGGGCCCGCCGCCTGGCCGCACGCGCCGCCCGTCGCGGAAGGCACGGCACCG
>CASFIQ010000186.1 GCA_949294785.1 uncultured Collinsella sp. | reverse complement strand
GATCGCCACGCGCAGCGGGCGAATCTCCTGGTGGCTGGCCACCTCCTCCTCAAGGGCGAAGATGCGCTCCTGCTGGAGGATGGTCTTGGCGGGCAGGCCGTCGGGGATGTTGATGGGCATGCGAACTCCGTTTCTGCGACTTGACCCGTCAAGTATACGGCGGTGGCGCCCAGGCGGGCGATAAGGACCGGCCCTCTGTCCGACCGTCTAGAAGATGAGCTCGACGCCCAGCTCCTCGCAGCGGTCGACCCACTCCTGGGCGGGACGCTCGTCGGTGATGAGGTAGGAGATGTGGTCCAGGTCCGTGAGCTTGAGCAGCGCCACACGACCGAACTTGGTGTGATCGGCGAGGACCGCCACGCGGTCCGCCTGGCCCACGATGGCGCGCTTGACCGCGACCTCGGCCTCGTTGGAGTCCGTCACACCCTCCACAAGGTCGAGCCCCGCGCAGCCGATGAGGGCGAGGTCGACGTGGTAGCGCTGGATGACCTGCGCCGCGGCCTCCCCCTGGAACGCCAGCGCGTTGCTGTTGAAGACACCCCCGCTGGAGATGAGCTGGAAGGACAGGCTGTCGGAGGACGTGAGGGGGGCGGTCGCGTTGGTGACCACCTTGAGGTGCGCCTCGTCCCCCACGACACGGAGCGCCTCGAGGACGGTGGTGCTGGCGTCCGCCGAGATAGTCGTGCAGCCGCGGATGAGCCCCTCCGCACTGCGGGCGATGGCGCGCTTTGCCGGCGCCTGGCGATTCTGACGCTCGAGGAAGCGGGCACCGCTGCGGGACACCGTCACGTTCCAGATGGCACCGCCATGGATGCGCGTCACGAACCCCTGCTCGGCAAGCTTGTCGAGGTCCCGACGGATGGTCTCCTCGGTGACGCCCCAGCGCTCGCTCAGCTCTGCGACGGTGACTCTCTGCGACGCGTGGACGAAGCTCTTGATCTGCTCCTGTCGCTCGACGCCCCTCATCGGGACCTCCTCATTTCACGAGAACCCATCAGTATGTATCAAAGATATAAAGCACATTAGCACGGCTAAATATTCGCGAAGCACAAAGGTTTACCTTTGTTTTCAAATAATAGTGTCCCCGAGCACCAAACTCATGGCAGGGAGCCGGCGCCCGGGGACGGAATAGGGGGAGACTTCTTGAACGGATATGCCTAGCTGTTGTACACGTCCTTGTTGAGCGTTCCCTCGAGATGGCTCACGACCACGGACGCCGCAGCGTCGTCGACGACGTTCATGGGCATGACGGCCATGCCGGGGACGTAGTTGAGCGCAAGCGTGAGCGAGTAGCCGACGAAGCACAGCGGGCTGCTCAGGCCGGCGCCAAGCATGACGGCGGAGATGAGGGTCGCTCCCGCGGCGGGGATGGGCGGCGTGCCCATGGCAACGGCGATGGACACGAGCGCAGCCGTGGCAATGAGCGCGGGCGTCATCTCAACGCCGGCTGCCGTGCCAATGAAGGTGACTGCGATGATCTGCATCGTGGTGGTGCCGTTCATGTGAATGCTCATGCCTGTAGGCAGGATGAAGCTCGTAACGTCCTCGGCGCAGCCGAGCTCGCCCACGCACGTCTTCATGTTGAGCGGCATCGTGGCGGCGGATGACTGCGTGGCGGCGCCGAAGAGCGCGACCTTGGCGATCTTCCTGGCAAACGTGAACGGGTTGAGTCGCGTGACGAGGAACACGATGAGCGGGTAAAGCGTGAACGCAAGCACGAAGCAGGTGACCATCGTGGTCACGATCCACGCGGCCGCCGGGCCGAGATAGTCGGTGCCGTAGACGGCGAGGCTCCTCGTGATCATGCAGAAGATGCAGAACGGGCCGAGCTTGTCCAGGACAAAGTTGACGAACATCTGAACCAGCTCGTCGATGCTCTCGAACAGCTTCTGGAGAGTGGCGGCCTTCTCGCCCATGCGCGACATGCAGATGCCGATGACGATGCCCAGGAAGCAGACCGCGAGCACGGAGTTGTTGTTGGACATCGAGGAGATCATGTTGTTCGGCACGATGCTCACGATGACGGAGAGCGGGTTGTACGTGTCAACGGTGGTGGTCTCCACGATCTCGCTCTCGGGCAGCGTCACGTCAAAGACGCCCGTCTGCGCCACGAGATAGGCGATGGTGCCCGCAAGCGTCGCCGCGACCACGTAGAAGCAGACGAACGTGACGATGGTGCGAACCGCGATGCGGCCGAGCTTCTCGGGCTGCGCGAGGTTGCACAGCGAGAGCGCCAGCGAGACGAGCACGAGCGGCACGATGGCGACCTGCAGCATGTGCATGAAGAGCTCGCTGATGATGTAGAACAGGCCGAGGCCGGAGACGCCGTCCGCGGAGGTGATGTCCACGAACAGGGCCTGGTTGATCAGCGTCCATGCCTCGCTGTCAGCGCCGATGGCGTTTCTCACAAAGATGCACCCGACGCCGACCGCGATGCCCAGAATCACGGCGATGAACATCCGCTGGACGATGGTCAGCTTCTTCTTATCCTTTGACATGGCAACTTCCTCCCTTCTGGGAAAAGGTGATGGAGGCGCGTCCCGTCAGCCTCCCGTTCCGACGGGACGCGCCGTGCGGCGAACCTGCCGCCCGCAGGCGGCGGGCTCGCTACTTGTCCAGCGCCTCGGCCATCTCGCGCATCGTGCGGAGGTCGGCCTCGTCGATGACGATGTCGGCGGCCCTGGCGTTCATGACCACCTGGTCGGGCGCGGTGGCGCCGGTCAGCAGGTTCACCTCGTCGCCCTGGTTCATGATCCAGGCGAGGCACAGCGTCGGGATGGTGCAGTCGTACTTCTCGCAGAGCGGCTTCCACTCGTCGAGCATGTCGATGACGCGCTCCATGTTGCCCGGCTGCCACCACTTCTTGTTGGCGCGGGCGTTGCCCGGCTCGGGGCGGTAGTCCCTGGCGATGGTGCCGGTGAGCAGGCCCTGCTCGAGCGGCGAGTACGCCTGCATCGTGATCTTGTTCTCACGGCACAGCGGCAGCAGCTCGTCCTCCACGGCGCGGTCGAGGACGCTGTACTTGCCCTGCACGAGGTCGAGCTCGCAGCAGTCGACGTACTCCTTGATCTGGGCGATGCTCACGTTGGCGGCGCCGATGGCGCGAATCTTGCCCTCGGCCTTGAGCTCGTTGAGCGCGCCGACGGTCTCGGCGATGGGGGTCTCGAAGGGCGGGACGGAGGGCCAGTGGGTCATGTAGAGGTCGATGTAGTCGGTGCCCAGACGTTCGAGCGACTCCTCGACCTCGAGCTTGACGGACTCGGGCGTGAGCAGGCGGTAGAGCTGGCGGTCGCCGACCTTGTTCCAGACGGTGCCCTCGCGGTTCCACACGACGCCGCACTTGGTGACGAGAATGACCTTCTCGCGGTCTACCTGCTTGAGCGCCTTGCCCACGATCTCCTCGGACGCGCCGAAGTTGTAGCCGGGGGCCGTGTCGACCATGTTGATGCCCTGGTTGACCGCCTCGACGATGGTGTCGATGGCGTTCTGCTCGCTGGGGCCGCCGCTCCACGCGGGGCCGCCTCCGATGGCCCAGGTGCCGAGGCCCATCTTGGAGACCTGGATGCCGGAGCTTCCGAGTTCCATGTAGCGCATGTTCTCAGTCCTCTCTCTTGTTGCGGGGGCCGGTCACCCGGCCCCCGGGTTGCGTTCTCTAGCGGGCGTTCTGCCGGCGGTACTCCGCCAGGCGCTCGTTGAAGAGCTCCCTGCTCGTGATGCCCGTGGTTGCCCCGATGCTCTGGATGGCGATCGAGGCGGCAACGTTGCCGTACTCGCAGCACTCGCGCGGGCCCTTGCCCTCGAGCAGGCCGGTGATGAAGCCGGAGGCGAAGTTGTCGCCCGCCCCCGTGGTGTCCACCGCGGTGACGCCCTGCATGGCCGGGACGACCATGGCGTCGCAGCCCACGCCCTTGATGAAGGCGCCCTGCTTGCCGATCTTGATGACGACGTGCTTGACGCCGTAGGACAAGATCTTGTCCGCCACGCCCTCGACGGTCTTCTCGCCGGTCATGGTGCTGGCCTCGTCGTTGTTGGGGAAGAAGTAGTCGACGTAGGACAGCGCCTCGGCGATGTCGTCGAAGGTCTCGCCCAGGCGGGGTTTGATCATGTCGGCGACGATGAGCATGCCTGCCTTCTTGGCCGTCTTGAAGATCTTGACGATGGCGTCGTTGTCCAGCCGCGGGCTGTTGAAGAAGCTCGCCATCGAGAGGATCCGTCCCCTCGGGACGAGGGAGAGGTCAATGTCGTCCCCGCAGAGCTTCCAGAGGCTGCCGTTGCGGTTCGTGACGAAGGTCCGCTCGCCGTCCGCGGTGACGAGGGCGACGTTGATGGACGTATCGATCCCGTCGACGCGACGGACGCCCGTGCGGTCGATCCCCTCGGCGTCGCAGTGCCGGACGATGTAGTCGCCCACCGCGTCGTTGCCGACGAGGCTGAGAAGGCCCACCTTGCCGCCGAGCCGCGAGATGATCGTCGACTCGTTGATCGCGTCGCCGCCGATGGTCATGGAGATCTGCTCGAGCGGGTACGACTCGCTGTCGAAGATGTTCCTGCTCACCGGTTGGAGCGGCACGTCCACGATCGCGGCTCCGACGCAGACGACATCTAGT
>CASFIQ010000185.1 GCA_949294785.1 uncultured Collinsella sp. | reverse complement strand
TGGGCGTGCCTGCACGTGGCGGTCGACGACCGGAGCCGGGTCGCCTACGCCGAGCTGCTCGGCGACGAGCGCGGGGCGACCTGCGCCGGCTTCGCCCTGCGCTGCCTGGCGTTCTTCGCCGCCCTGGGCGTGCGCGTGGAGCGCGTGATGACCGACAACGGGCCCGGGTACCGTTCCCGCGAGTTCGGCGACGCCCTCTCCGGCAGCGGCGTGGCCCACAAGCGCACGAGGCCCTACAGCCCCTGGCAGAACGGAAAGGCGGAGCGCATGAACCGCACGCTCGCCCAGGAGTGGCAGTGCGCCCGCGCGTGGGGCGGCGACGCCGAGAGGGCCGCCGCGCTGCCGGCGTACCTCGAGCGCTGCAATTGGGAGCGTCCGCACAGCGCCTGTGGGGGCCTCCCGCCCATGTCGCGCATCGTCGGCGTAAACAACGTCATGGCACACAACACTTAAGGGTGTGCGACAAAAGCTTGACAAACCTTGGCGCCCGTAAATCCATAGCACGCGCTGAGAACGCGTGAGGGCTTGCACCAGCTATACTCTTACTTATCGATATGACACGCGAGACGAGGCGGTATGGCGCACAGAACCCCCAACCAATACCCGGTAGGTATTCAGACCTTCGAGGAAATCCGCGCCGCACGCTATCTGTATGTGGACAAGACCGCCCTCGTATGGAAGCTCGCCCACGAAAGCGGCAAATCTTTTTCCTGTCCCGTCCTCGCAGATTTGGCAAATCCCTGCTCCTCCCCACCATGCAGGCGTATTTCGAAGGGCGACGCGAGCTTTTCGAAGGTCTCGCCATCGACAAGATGGAGACCGCATGGCAACGGCATCCCGTCATTCGACTTGACATGAGCACGGTGAAAGGCGGCGATTACGCCACCATCATGGCTACGATCGATCGAATGCTACGCGGGCTCGAAGCACGATTCGGTAGCGATGATCGCGATGCGACTCCGGGCTCGCGCCTCCAGACCCTCATCGATCGTGCGGTCGCCCAAACGGGCAAGCAGGCGGTTGTCCTGGTCGACGAGTACGATGCACCCATGCTGGAAGTTGTCGACAAACCCGATGAGCTCAGGCGCGTGTGCGAAACCATGCGCGAGCTTTACATCCCCCTCAAAGCGCGAGACGCCGATCTGCGGTTCGTGTTCCTCACCGGCATCACGAAATTCAGCCAGCTCTCTATCTTTTCCGAGCTCAACAACCTGAGAAACATCTCCATGCTTGCTGATTACGCCGCTATCTGCGGCATCACGGACGATGAGCTCCATCAGCAGATGGCCCCTGACGTCAACGCACTCGCAGAGCGTTTGGGGATAACCCCATCGGAAGCGTTCAGCCAGCTCAAAGCCCAGTTCGATGGCTACCACTTCTGCGCCGAGTCTCCCGATATCTACAACCCGTTCAGCCTGCTTACCGCCCTTGCCAACGGCAAGATCGATTCCTGGTGGTTTGGCAACGGCACCCCCGCCGGGTTGCTGCGCCTCATTACCGGACGTAACCTGGACGTCGCCGACCTCACTGGCGTGCGCGCAGCGGAATCGGATTTCGATGCGCCCGCCGAGCAGCTCGACAACACGGTCGCGCTGCTGTATCAATCCGGCTACCTGACCATCAAGGGATATGACCGCGCGAGCGAGCTCTACGAACTCGATGTGCCCAATCGCGAGGTAGCCCTGGGCCTCAACGAAAGCCTGATCGGCCGCTGCGGGCGCGATGCGGCGGTCGACTACCGCTCCTTCCGTGCGCTGTTCACTAACTGCTTCAAAGCGGGGGACGCCGACGGTGCGCTCACGCTGCTGAAATCGTATCTTGCCGGCGTGCCCTACGACCTCTCCGCCAAAAACGAGAAGGCATTCCAAGCGGCTCTTTGGCATGTCTTCACGCTGTCCGATCTAAGCGTATCGAGCGAGGTTCGTATCGCCCACGGGCGCATCGATGCAGTGGTGCGCGTGCCCGGAGCGCAACGGAGCGCGCAGGGCATCGACACGCACGACACCTCAGCCGGCACGATATACGTGATGGAATTCAAGTACAATAAATCGGCAAGCGAAGCCCTCTCGCAGATTGACGCTAAGGACTACACCCTGCCCTACACGGGCTTTCCGGGGCGCGTGGTCAAGGTGGGAGTGAGCTTTGACCCGGAAAAGCGGACGATCGGCGATTGGGTCATCGCAGAAGCATAGCTTCCTTCGTCGATTACCATGCCATGCAAACCGCGCTATCTTCTACAAACCGTTTTATCTAGAGGAGCCTCATGACCGCCTACCGCTTTGCCTCGTGGAACGTGAACGGCCTGCGCGCCGTGTTGAAGAAGGAGCCCGGCTTCGCCGACATCGCCGCCGAGCTGGATGCCGACGTGCTGGCCATCCAGGAGACCAAGCTGCAAGACGGCCAGGTGGCACTGGAGCTGCCCGGCTACACCCAGACCTGGAGCCACGCGGAGCGCAAGGGGTACTCGGGCACGGCGGTCTTCACGCGCGACGAGGCGCTGGGCGCACCCGCACGGGTGCTGCATGCCGAGGCGCTTCTGGCGCCGGAGGTGCTCGCCGCCGCGGGCATGGCCGAGGACGACGACCGCGCCGCACTGGTCGCCGCCGCCGCGACCGAGGGACGCGTCTGCGCGCTCGAGTTCGACCGCTTCTGGTTCGTGGACGTCTACACCCCCAACGCGCAGAACGAGCTCGCGCGCATCGACGTGCGCATGGCATGGGACGACGCCTACCGCGCCTTCCTGCGCTCGCTTGAGGCCGAAGCCGGCAAGCCCGTCATCACCTGCGGCGACTTCAACGTAGCGCACGAGGAGATCGATCTTAAGAACCCCAAGTCGAACCGCGGCAACGCCGGCTTCTCGGACGAGGAGCGCGGCAAGTTCACCGAGCTGCTCGACGCCGGCTTCACTGACACCTTCCGCTACCTGCACCCCGACGAGGCGGGCGCCTACAGCTGGTGGAGCTACCGCTTCAACGCGCGCAAGAACAACGCGGGCTGGCGCATCGACTACTTCCTGGTGAGCGACGCGGTGCGCGGGCAGGTGCGCGAGGCGGGCATCCGCTCCGATATCTTCGGTTCCGACCACTGCCCCGTCACGCTGACGATCGAGCTGTAGCCTTCCATGTAGACAAGGTGACGGCTAGGCGAAGGGCGGGATGGGAGGCCGGAGAAACGTCCTCGCCGCACAGCGGCTGCGGATTGTTTCTCCGGCCTCCCATCCCGCCCTTCGCTTGCACGCCAGCATTACAGGTAAAATGCGCCGCCGCCGATCATCACATAGGAATCGGACAGGCCTTCAAATGCCTGTCGAAACAAATCAAGACCGCGGATAGCCATGTACTATCGTCTCCTCGATCTCCTCGAGCGCACCCTCGACGCGCTCGTCCCCCGTTATCTCAACAAGCTCGCGTGCAACCAACCTCAGGGCTACCAGGTTCACGATACCGTCCCGATCATCTGGCTCATAGCACCAGAACTCGATGAGCAGGTCCGGAGAATCATATTCGCCGACAATCCGGCACAGCTCGTCCAGTTGCTCAGCTGCGACGCTATCCCCGGCAAACACCGCCCTGGTTATCCAAGGATCATCAGCCACCGCGCTGAGTTCAGAAATCGCCGACAATCCGGATTTCGGCATACCGCGAACAAGGTGATCGATTTGTCTTTCGCAGCCCTCAGCCGTACGGTAATACACGCGCCTTTTCACCGGCGAGGACATATGTGGGAGCAGCAGGTCGGCGAGATCGCTGGATGACAGGCCGTTACCGTCGATAAACCTGGTGCGGCCACGCCTCCCCACCAAAATCGGTGCCACGGCTTCGATCTCATGCAAGTAGTTGGCAGCACTCGCCAGGCTCCTTCCCAGCTTCTGAGCAATCTGGGTCGTCGTGAGACCCAGCCACGAACCGTCGATGATATGACACGCAATGCGCTGCGCCTGGGGCCCAAGCTCGCGCGGACGAGCACGGTAGTCGCCTGCGTCCGAGGAAGCCACCAGGAAGGGGATGCTGAACGTCTTGCTTGAGCAAATCCAGGCGACGCCGCGGCGCGTTAGGTCCTCACGCTGCACGGGCGCAACATGGTCTGATATGACGAGACACGGCAGACCCTCGCAGCGCTCAAGCTCAGCGGTCATCTTCGCTAGCTGCGCAGGCTTGACGGAAACCTTCGGGATTATCGCGATGCAAGGAGCGGCGCCGATCTTTGCCTGACGAATCTCGTAGTCTGCCTGGTAGTAGAACGGATAGCCATCGAGCGCGAGACCCTGACCAAGCGTTACGTGCCGACCGAACACCTCGAACCTCTCACCGGGAGCCTTGCTGTTCGTCTTATCGATTGCATTCGGAGCCATATACCTCTCGCCCCCTGAACAACTGGGGGATTTGAATCGGATGATCCCGCCTCGTTGTTCCTGATTCTATCTGTTCTTGATTCTATTCTAGTTTAAATTTCTAATTTCAATCTTGAATTGGAATCATATTTTTCTGGTAAAGAACCCAGATGGAAGAGGCTCGGCGCGCTACCCGGCGAGGAGCGCCTGGGCGCGGTCGAGCGCGGCGGCGTCGCCGATGAGGGCGAGCCTGTCCCCGGCCTCGATGCGCGTGGTCGCGTCCAAGAAGAGCTCCACCGCCTCGCCGCGGCGCAGCGCCACGGCGTTGGCGCCGGTACGGGCGCGCAGGTCGAGCTCGGCCAGGGTGCGCCCCGCCTGCGGGCAGTCCGGCG
>CASFIQ010000184.1 GCA_949294785.1 uncultured Collinsella sp. | reverse complement strand
GGCGCTCGACGCCGTCGCGCAGGGCGCGCGCTCCCGGATGCAGTCGGGCGCCCCTGCGGCAACGCTCACCGAGGTCTCCGAGATGATCGATGTGGTGCGCCTCGCGCTTTCGGCAGGGCTTTCGTTCGACGCGTCCCTCGAGCTCTTCTGCGCCCATCGCACCAGCTCGCTCTCTCATCGTCTTGCCCGGGCGCTGCTGTCGTGGCGCATCGGGCTGCGTCCCCGGTCGGATGAGCTCGCGCTCGTCGCGAGCGACATGGGGGTGCGCGCCCTCGAATCGTTCGCACTCGCCGTCGGTCAGGCGCTCGAGCTGGGTGCGCCGCTTGCCGACGTGCTGGGATCGCAGGCGCGCGAGATCCGCCTCGCGCACCGTGCCGCTGTCGAGCGCGAGATCGAGCGTGCCCCGGTGAAGCTGCTCATCCCCACCGGGACGCTCATCCTGCCCGCGCTCCTGCTCTCGATACTGGGTCCGTTGCTTGCCGCAAGCGGCATGCTGTGAAGGAGGTAGCAATGTTCAGCAAGCTCATCGATTCGAAACGTTCGTTCTGCGCGATCTCGAAGGACATGGCGGGGCGGGCGCGGTCGCTCATGGGGGAGGACCGCGCCCAGGGCACCACGGAGTACGCGATCCTGGTCGGGGTGCTCGTGGTGATCGCGATCCTTGCGATCGTGCTGTTCCGCGACCGGGTTCAGGAGCTGTGGACCGCGATAGCGGACGGCATCAACAGCCTGTGAAGGACGTCGGGTTCCGAGGGCGGCGCCGGCACGGCAGGCGGGTTCCACCGACGAGTGCCGCGGCGGTGCGGCGTCGTGCGGTGCTCATCGCCCTGGCGGCGCTCCTCGTCGGGGCGCTCGGCTTGGCGCTTCTCGTCGAGAAGCTCGGCCCTTCGGGCACCGATGCGCCGGATGAGGTGCCGACCGCGCATGGTTCGGGCGCGACGGCTTCCTCTTCCGGATCCGACCGGGAGGGCGGGGACGCGCCGTCCGCTGATGCGAATGCTGAGGGGGATCGGGCGCATGAGGGAGATGGCGGCGAGACGGCGGTTGATGCGGGCAGCTTTCTTAACGTGCTCGCGCGCCGCACGGCGCAGGCGGACGGGGACGGTGCAGACATCGTCGTCAGCTGGAGCGAAGCCTCCGGTGTTCCCGCGCTGGCCGAGGCGGTGCTCGCGGCGTATCGGGACGATGGCGCCGTGGCGCTCATGGCGAGCGGTTACCTAGATCTTTCCGGCAACGCGTGGGCAGCGCTTCTGTGGGATGGCTCGCGGTGGGTGGACGTGGTGAGCGTCGTCTCGAGCGGGGAGGGCGCCACCGTGCGCATCGTGCGCATGCTGCCCGCCCCAGGGGAGGAGATGGTCTTGGATGATGCGACGGCGGGTGAAGGGGGCGGTTCGTGATGGGGGCAGGTTGCTATCGGAGGACCACGCCCAGGGCACCCTCGAGTACGCGCTCACGGTGCTCGCGTTTCTGGCGATGGTCGTCGCGCTGGCCGCGCTCGTCCGTGCCGGTGGGGAGGGGGCCTTCGTCCGGCAGGCGGAGGAATCCGCCTCCCATGCGCTCGACGGATGGGGGCTGCTCGATATCGCGTTGTACTAGCGGGCGGTGCGTTCGCACGGGCTGGTCGCGCGAGCGGACCCTTGCTGGGGAGGAGCAGGCTCAGGCGACGGTCGAGGCGGCGCTGCTCGTGCCCGTCTTCCTCACGGTGCTCCTGCTCGCGCTCCAGCCGATATGCGTGCTCTACACGCGCGCGGTCATGGAGGCGTCCGCTTCCGCCGCCTGCCGGCTCATGGTCACGAGCGGCGAGCCCGATGCCGAGGGGTACCGCGCGTTCGTGCTGCGGCGCCTCTCCGCCGTACCCGACCTCTCGATCTTCCATGCCGGCGGCAAGCTTGCCTGGGATATCGAGCTCTCCTGCGCATCCGGGGGCGCGGGAGAGGTCGCGGTCGCGATCGAGGGGGCGATCGAGCCGCTCCCCGTTCTGGGCGCGTTCGTGCCCCTGGTGGGCGAGGTGAACGGGGCGGGCGATATGGCGGTGCGCACCGAGGTCCGCTATGCGGGTGCACCCGCTTGGTTGGAGGGAAGCTATGGCACGTGGACGGCGGTTTGGGATTGACCGGTTCGGGATAGGCCTGTTCATCCAGGACGGCGCCTACACCACGGTGGCGGCTGCGGTGTCGATCCTGCTGGTGCTGACGCTCGCGTTCTCCTCGGCCACGGCGGTATGGACCCTCTCGCGGTCGGGAGACGTGCAGGTAGCCGCCGATGCGGCGGCACTTGCCGGCGAGAACGTGGTCTCCTCCTATCGGACGGCGGCGACGGTGGTCGATGCCGCGGTGCTCTCGATGGGGCTCGCGGGGTTCGGTATCGCCGGTGCGGGCCTCGTCGGCCTGCTCGTGCCGGGGGCGCAGGCGAAGGCGGCGCAGATGATCGATACCGGCCTCGACGTCATCGAGTTCCGCAACGACTTCGCTCGCTCGGCGTCCCGCGGCCTGCAGAGGCTCGAGAGGGCCATACCCTTTGCCATCGCGGCGAACGCCACGCGCACGGCAGCCGCACAGGGAACCGAGCGCGTTGCCTACACCGGGTCGGCGATCGCGGTGCCGCAGGAGAGCGCCTCGGAGTTTCCGGGTATCGAGGAGGACGGTATCGACACCAAACCGCTCGAGCAGGCGGCTGACGAACTCGGTGCCGTGGCCGACGAGCTCGAGCGCGCCTCGCAGGAGACCGCCGCTGCCAAGCGGCGCGCCTGGCTTGCCGATTGCGGGAGCGATGGCGCCAACATGCAGGAGCGCGCGGCGAGCCTGACCGGGCTCGGCGCCGCCGAGAACCCCGATTACGCCTCGAGCATCACCTGGGAGCCGCAGGTGGGGCTCGACCGCGCCCGCGCATACTATCGCTGGCGCTTGGACAACAACCGCGCCGAAGACTCCTCCACCGAGGCGGCGGCCGATGCGGTGGCGCGCGAGGCGTTCTACGCCTACGCCGTGGACCAGCTCTCTCGCGCGCGGATCGAGGAGGTCGGCGGTCGCGTGGTCGTCGACCTTCCCCGGCTCCCGGGCAACACCGCCGAGGCGCGCGCCACGAGCCTCTATACGGACGCGCGCTGGCCCACTACGGCTGAGGAGGGCGGACGCACCCTGCATTACAGCCTGTCCTGCCCGGGCGCCGCGGGCGCGCCGGCGGGAAACGCCTCGGTGGCACAGGTGGAGGTCGGGGGCGTCATGGAGTGCGACACCTGCCGCTTCGGCGTAGGCGACCTGGGCAAGATGCCCGCGGCGTCCACGAGCATCGACAACGGGTTCGAGTACCACCTGCGTGCATTCACCGAGGCTCTCGAAGAGTATGCCCGCGCGCGCAACCGGGAGCTGGAGCTCGAGCGAAAGGCGCAAAGCCAGGCGGCGCTCGCCGGGGACGCCTTCGAGGAGGCGATCGAAAAGATCGCGGTCGCCCGGCCCCGCATCGCGCCTCCGGGCAGGTACGGCTGCATCGCGCTGGTCACGGCGGCCGAGGTCTCGACGCCTGGTGAGCTGGAGAACGCCTTCGCACCCGGGACCACGGTGCCCGCGCGCGGCGCGATGGCGGCGGCGGTGCTCGCCCCCGATGAGGCGACCGCGCACAACAACGTGCTCGCGTCCTTCTTCTCCACGCTCGAAGAGCGCGCCGGGGGCGGTGCGACCGGGATCATCGGGGACGTCATGGAGCTCTGGGGAGCGCTGCTCATGTCCTACGGGGACGTGAGCGAGGGGCTTGGCGAGGCCATGGACGGTCTTCTGGGCACCCTCGATGGCTTCGGGTTGGGACCGGTCGCCACCTGGCTCTCGGACCGGGTGGACGCCGTGGTGCGGGGCCTTGGCTTCGAGCCGGTCGACCTGCGCGTGATGAAACCCGTCCTCACGGATTCGGGCAACGTGCTCGCGCGCACCGGCGGAACGGGGATCTCCGATCTGCAGGAGGCCCTGCGATCGCTTCCGGTGGGATCGACCGATCCCGAGGCGATTCTTGAAGCGGTCGGCTACGCGATTGAGGAGCGCCTGTCCGAGGCCACGTTCACCATCGCGGAGATCCCGTTGCCGGGCGGCGGGTCGATTCCGCTTACCATCACGCTGGGTGAGCTGCTATGAGGCGGAGGGGGTCATGCGCCGGGGCGCCTCCGCGCTCCTGCAGGGCGCAGGCGACCGTCGAGGCGGCGGTTGTCATTCCGGTGCTCGTCGTTCTCGCGCTCATCGTCTACAACCTGGGCCTCTTCGCGGCGGCGGTCGCGCGCTTCGACCGGGTGGCCCCGGACGTGGTGATCGCGCACGCCGTGTCGCCTGCCGGGGCGGAAGGCTCGGACGTCGTGCGGGAGGGTGCGGCGGCGACGGTCGAGCGCGAGCTCGAGCGTGCCATGGAGGGGATGCGCGTCGAGGTCTCGGTCACGCGGGAGGTCGCCGGCGCGAGCGACGATGGCGGAATCCTCGCGCTCGTCGGCGCGCTCCACACCTACCGCTGCGAGATGCGCTTCGATCCCTGGCCCGGAGATTTCCAGATCGCCGGCGTGCGTTTCGGCGTGCCGGATATCCTGCGGCACGAGCGCTCGGTGACGATCGACCCGTGGCGTCCCGGGGTGGTGGTCTAGCAGATGACGATGAGATCCGAGCGCGTTGGACGTGACGAGAGGGAACACGCGCTGTCGAGGGCGGTCCGACGCGCCTGCGGGGTGCTCGGGTGGGGTGTTGGCGGGCCCGTCGTCGTGCGCGGGTTCGGGGCGCGCCTGCGCGGCATCCGCGCGCTGCCCGCGACGTCGTCAGACGTGCTGGTCCTGCCGCGGTGCGCTTCGGTGCACACGTGGTTTCTGCCCGCCACCATCGACGTCGCCTTCGTCGACGCGGCGGGCTCGGTCCTGGCGGTTCACCGGGAGGTGCGACCGTATCGCGTCCTCGGTTGTCGTGGCGCGGCGCACGTGCTCGAGCGCTGGACGCCGGGCGGCATGCGCGCCAAACGAAAACAGTCCAAGCAGGACATCTGCTTGGACTGCGAGAAATCGATGGTGGTCAGAGAGGGAGTCGAACCCCCGACACGAGGATTTTCAGTCCTCTGCTCTACCAACTGAGCTATCTGACCGTGTCGGCTGTCAATGACAGCTTGTTCACTATACCAAAACCCCAACAAGGGTCAAGCGCCGATTTCATCACCCGGTAAAAAACCTTTGCGGCTGCCAAAACAGCCAAAGCGGTGTCCGTTCGGCGTGGAATCTCGCCGACGATGCGCTAGGCTATACACTGAGGACTTCGCAGGAACCTTGTCGCAGCTCGCCAGCAGCATTCGGTGCGAGAATCCGATGGCCGCTGACGGTGCGTATACGGAATGGGGGAGCGCATGAAAGATCGGATCAGGGGCGTCAACCTCTCCGGATGGTTCATCCCCGAGCCGTGGGTCACGCCGTCGCTCTTCGAGGCGACCGGGGCATCGAACGATGCCGAGCTCCAGGTGGCGCTCGGTGCCACCGCCTACAACGAGCGGTTCCGCGAGCACCTCGAGAACTTCATCACCGAGGACGATTTCCGCCGCATCGCCGCCATCGGCTTCAACGCGGTGCGTCTGCCGGTGCCCTGGTACGCCTTCGGCGCGCAGGGCGAGAACCAGGTCTACATATCGGTGGTCGACTATATCGACCGCGCCTTCGAATGGGGTGAGAAGTACCAGCTCGGCGTGCTGCTCGACCTGGCGACGGTGCCCGGTGGCCAGGGGGACTCGAATGCGGGGGCGGCGTCGTCGAGCATCGCGGCGAACTGGCACTCCTCGACCACGGGCCGCCATGTCGCGCTTTCCGTTCTGGAGCGGCTTGCCACGAGGTACGGAACGCATGACAACCTGATCGGGATCGAGCTTTTGGACTCGCCGATTATGGCGCGCCGTACCGGCCTGTTCCAGATGAGCGAGGGCATTCCCAGTCATTACCTGAGGAATTTCTACCGCGACGCCTACGAGCTCGTTCGGATGCGGCTCTCCGATGACAAGATGGTCGTCTTTTCCGCCTCGGGCGATCCGCGCGCCTGGAAACGGTTCATGAGCGGCGACAAGTACGTGAACGTGTGCATGGACGTGCATCTCTATCACTATCGCGACGAGGGTGCCGTCGACATCACGAGCCCGCGCGGTCTTTCGAGCGCCATCGCGCGCAACCGCCGCCTCATCGGCGAGGCGCGCGCGTGCGGGTTCCCCGTCATCGTGGGCGAGTGGTCGGGGGCCGCCGTGCTCTCCAACGCGAGCGTCACGCCCGAGGGGCGCACCGCCTACGAGCGCGTGTTCGTCTCCAACCAGCTTGCCTCGTTTGCCGAGGCCAGGGGCTGGTTCTTCCAAACCTGGAAGACCGAGAAGCGCATCCCCGCATGGGACGCGCGCGTCGCGCTCGGCTCGCTCGAGCGCGCCATGATCGAGTAGCGCCATGGGTTCGGCGATGTCCGTGGCGGGCTCGGGCCGCTTGATCGTGGTGGGGACGCCCATCGGCAACCTGGGCGACCTCTCGCCGCGTGCCGCCGCCGCGTTCGAGCGGGCGGATGCTGTGTGCTGCGAGGACACGCGGGTCACCTCGAAACTTCTCGCGCATGCGGGCGTCTCGCGTCCGTTGGTGCGCTGCGACGAGAACGTGATCGCCCGGCGGGCCCCCGAGCTGGTGGAGCGCATGCGCGCCGGCGAGGTGGTCGCCTTCGCCTCGGATGCGGGCATGCCGGGGGTCTCCGATCCCGGGCAGGTGCTCGTGGAAGCCTGCCGTGCGGCGGGGGTCCCGGTCGAGGTCGTGCCCGGTCCCACCGCGTGCGTGACGGCGCTCGTTGCCTCGGGTATAGGCTGCGACCATTTCTTCTTCGAGGGGTTCCTGCCGCGCAAGCGCGGGGCGCAGCTCGCGAGGCTGGCCGAGCTCGCGGCGGTGCCGGGCACGCTCGTGGTCTACGAGAGC
>CASFIQ010000183.1 GCA_949294785.1 uncultured Collinsella sp. | reverse complement strand
GCCCGCGCCGCTGCGGCGCCGACCGCGCCTCGGGCGCCCGGGGGGTCTGCGGCGCCGACGGTTCGCTCAGGATCGCGCGCGCGGCACTTCACTTCTGGGAGGAGCCGCCCATCTCCGGCGAGGCGGGCTCGGGGACCGTCTTCTTCAGCGGGTGCCCCCTGAAGTGCGTCTATTGCCAGAATCATGAGATATCGACCGGAAACTTCGGCATCGAGGTCGACCCCGGCCGTTTGGTCGAGATCATGTTGGAGCTCGAGGACCAGGGCGCGCTCAACATCAACCTCGTGACGGCGACCCACTATGCGCACCTGCTGCCCGCGGCCGTCGCCGCCGCCCGCGACCGGGGCCTCTCCATCCCCATCGTCTACAACACGAGCGGGTACGAGCGTGTGGAGGCGGTGCGCGAGCTGGAGGGCATCGTCGATATCTGGCTCACCGACTTCAAATACGCCGACGCCGAGCTAGGTCGTCGCCTGAGCCACGTGCCCGACTACCCGGATGTGGCGCGCGCCGCCCTGGTCGAGATGGCGCGGCAGGTGCGTGCCTCCGGCGGCGTCGCCGAGCGCGCCGACGGCACCTGGACGCGCGGGATCATCGTCCGGCACCTGGTGCTGCCGGGTCAGACGGACGACTCGTGCCGCGTCCTCGATGCGATCTGGGATGCCGTGGGCGATGTCCCCATCTCGGTCATGAACCAGTACACGCCCAACGCGCGCATGCGCGACGCTGGCGGCGAGCTGGCCCGCGCGGTCACGCAAGGGGAGTACGAGCGCGTGCTCGACCATGCCGACGATGTGGGGTTCACGCAGATGTTCTGGCAGGAGGGCGGCGCGGTGGACGAGAGCTTCACCCCGCCCTTCGACACCACCGGGGTGCTGAGGCGCGCCGACGCGTGATGGTTGATTTCCAGGTTGATTTCCAACTGGGAACGCACCGCTTCGGGCGGCCTGCCGGCTGCGCAACGGGTATACTGCTTAATCGTGACCGCATCTCGCGGCGCCCGCGCGCCGCGCCCGTTACCTGGAGGAGGGTCCGTCCCATGGCAGACCAGGATTTCGCGCCCCTGACGGAGGCCGAGCGCGCCGAGCTCGAGGCGCTCCGGGCGGAGAAGGCCCGCCGCGAGCGCGCCGAGCTGGAGGAGCTCCGCGCCGAGCAGGCGGCCTCGGCCGTGACGGTATCGTCGGAGGCGGACGCCACCGACGCCGAGCCCGCCGGGACCGATGCCCGCGCCGGCTCCGTCGCGGACCCCGCACCCGTTGCGACACCAACCGCACCGGCTCCCCAGAAGCCCTCTGAGCCCGCGCCCGCCGAACCCGCCCCGGCCGCGTCTCCGGCGGAGCCCGCCGAGCGGACCTTCGGCCAGCGCATGGTCCTCTCGGAGGGCGAGGACGCCGACGGGCTGCCCAGCATGCCGCCCGCCCAGAAGATCATCATCGGCGTGTGCCTCGTCTGCGCCATCGGCGCGGCGCTCTTCGTCGCGCTCTCCAACGCCGGCATCATAGGCTAGCACCTCGGCCGTCGGGACGTCGGCGCCCGGCGGGTCCCGAGTATCGGGCGGAACCCATCGCCCGCCGCCGACACCGCCCGCGCGCGGGCAACAAGCTTCGGGGACGGACCCGAAGACCCCAAGGGAAGGAGCCAGCACATGGCACTCACCGACACCGCCTATCCCACCGACGTTGCGCTGCTCACCGACCTCTACGAGCTCACCATGGCCCAGGGGCTGTGGGAGAGCGGCAAGCTCGAGGAGGAGGATTGCTTCAGCGCCTTCTACCGCGACCTGCCGTTCGGAAACGAGTTCGCCGTCATGTGCGGAACGGCGGATCTTCCCGACCTGGTCGAGAACCTCCGCTTCACGCCCCAGGACATCGACTACCTCGCGGGCCTCGAGGCCCCGGCGGGCGGGAAGCTCTTCAAACCCGGATTCTTGGAGTACCTGCGCGACTTCCGCATGCACGTGGATGTCGACGCCGTGCCCGAGGGCGAGCTCGTCTTCCCGCGCGAGCCCATGGTCCGCGTGACCGGCCCCGCCCTCGAGTGCCAGATGCTCGAGACGGCGCTGCTCAACACCATCAACTTCCAGACGCTCGTCGCCACCAAGACCGCGCGCGTGATCGAGGCGGCCCAGGGCCGTCCCGTGGCGGAGTTCGGCCTGCGCCGCGCCCAGGGCCCCGATGGCGGCATGGCGGTCGCGCGCGCGAGCTACGTGGCGGGCTGCTCCAGCACGTCGAACGTGCTCGCGGGGCGCCGCTACGGCATCCCCGTCTTCGGCACGCACGCGCACAGCTGGGTCATGAGCTTCGATAGCGAGCTCGAGGCGTTCCGCGCGTTCGCGCGCACGAGCCCCAACAACTGCACCCTGCTCATCGACACCTACGACGTGCGCGAGGGCGTGGAGAACGCCATCACCGTCGCGCGCGAGATGGAGGCGCGCGGCGAGCGCCTCGCGGCGATCCGCATCGACTCGGGCGACCTCGCGAAGCTCTCCAAGTACGTGCGCGGGCGCTTCGACGAGGAAGGGCTCGGCTACGTCAGGATCTCGGTCTCGAACGACCTGGACGAGTACACCATCCAATCGCTTCTGAACCAGGGTGCGCCCATCGACTCCTTCGGCGTGGGTACCAAGCTCGCCACCTGCTACGACCAGCCGGCCCTCGGCGGCGTGTACAAGCTGTGCGCGCGCCGCGAGGCGGGGCAGAGCGCCTGGACGCCCACGATGAAGCTCTCCGAGCAGCCCTACAAGCGCACCATCCCCGGAATCCAGCAGGTCCGCCGCTACGTGGACGAGGCGGGAAGCCCCGTGTGCGACATGATCTTTGACGAGAGCTATCTGGAGGGCGAGGGCGAGCTGCGCGGCACGGAGATGGTCGCCGTGAACGATGCCGCGCTCAAGACCAGCGTCGCCGGGATGGATTACCGCGAGCTTCTGGTGCCCGTCGTGCGCGACGGTGCTGCGGTGGCGCCGCGCGAGCCGCTTGCCGCGGCGCGCGAGCGCTGTGCCGCGGCCCTCGCTGCGCTCGACCCCGAGTACAAGCGCTTCCTCTACCCGCAGGTTTACGTGGTCGGCATGGAGTCCGGCCTCGCGCGCGTCCGCGACGAGCTGGTGCGCGAGCGCATGGCGGCGACCGGATCGGCACTGCCCTGGAAGGCGCCCAAGCGCCGCCGGGCGTAAAGGAGCTCGTGAGGTCCTATGAGATCGACCGCGTCCGGTATCGCGCGCCCCGCGGCGGCGGGCAAGACCATGGTGGTCAAGATCGGCTCCTCGACGCTCGTGCGCGACGGCGCCGTCGACCGCCCCTTCATCGAGCGCCTCGCCGACCAGGCCGTGCGCCTGCGCGAGATGGGCTGGAGCCTCGTGGTGGTGAGCTCGGGCGCGATCGCGGCGGGCGCGCCGCGCCTGGGGTTCGACCGTCGGCCCGCCGACATGCCGAGTCTGCAGGCCTGCGCGTCGGTGGGGCAGTGCGTGCTCTCGGCCGTCTACGACGAGGTGTTCGCGGCGCGCGGGCTCCTCACCTCGCTCGTGCTGGTCACCCGGCACGACACCGCCGAGCGGTCGTCCTACCTGCACGCGCGCGACACGCTCTCGCGGCTCGTCGAGCTCTCGGTGGTGCCCGTGGTGAACGAGAACGACACCGTGGTGGTGGACGAGATCCGCTTCGGTGACAACGACACCCTCGCGGCGCTCGTGTCCTGCCTCGTGTCGGCCGACCTCTGCGTCATCCTCTCCGATATCGACGGGCTCTACACCGCGAACCCCGCCCTCGATCCCACGGCGCGGCTCATCCCGCTCGTCGAGAAGATCGACGGGGCGATCATCGGGTCGGCGGGCGACTCGTCCACCGCGGTGGGCACGGGCGGCATGATCACGAAGGTCCGCGCGAGCCGCATCCTCATGACGGCCGGAATCCCGAGCGTCATCGCGAGCGGCGCCGAGGCCGACCCGCTCGTGCGCCTTGCCGCCGGCGAGCACGTGGGCACGCGGTTTGAGCCCCCGGCGGACCGGTTGGATATCGCCCCGCGCAAGCTCTGGATCGCCCTCGGCGACGCCGCGCGCGGCAGGCTCGTGGTGGACGATGGCGCGGCATGCGCGCTCGAGGCGCAGGGGTCCTCGCTGCTGCCGGTGGGCGTCGTCGGCGTGGAGGGGGCCTTCGGGCGCGGCGACATCCTCGACATCTGCGACGGCACGGGTCTGGTGATCGCCCGCGGTATCGCCGAGGCGGATTCGGACGCGCTCGCGCTCGCCGCCGGACGGCATCAGGACGAAATCGCGCGAAACCGCCTGCTCGCCGCGCTCGCCGGCAGGCCCGCCGTCCATCGCGACAACATGATCGTCTTCGCCTGAGCCCGCGCGCACCGCCGCCGCGTTACGCGGCCGGTTCGCCCCGCGCCCCGCGCGCGCCGTGCGAACGGGGGCGGGGGAGCGAGGGCCGCCCGCGGGCTAGCCCCTGAGCGCACGCTCGAGGTCGCCGCGGTCGAGCGCCTCCTTCAGCAGATGCTTGAACACGCGGTCGCCGTGCAGCCCGTCGTGCTCGAATTCGTTGGTGACCCAGGCGTGCGACGCCCCCACGCGCTCGAGCGTGTCCAGCTGCAAGGCGGCGTCCACGTACATATCGTCGAAGTAGACCGCCGCATCGAGCGGCACCTCGTTTTGGGCGAGCCGTGCCAGGTCGTAGACGCGATCGAACTCGGTGTCGGACATGAGGGTCTCGACAGCCGCCGCAAACGGCTTGAGCTCGGGGCATTCGGCGAACATCCAGGGGAAGCACGCCTCGCCGGTGAACAGCAGCGGGCGCTCGTCCACCGCGAACCCCGGCAGCTCCCGCCAGGCGCGCTCCGCCGCCCAGTCTGCGGGCCTGCTCGTCCCGTCCGCGTAGATGAGCTCCTGCAGGGTCCAGTACAGCGGGTTGCGTGCCGTGTTCGTGCGTTCGAGCACGGCCTGGAGGAACCCGTCCGAGAGCTCGATGCTCGACGGGTCGCCGCCTGCCGCCGCGAGCGCCGCCTCCGGCGTGCCGTCGCCCTCCTCGAAGGCGTGGTCGAACAGCCAGTGCATCCGCTCGAAGCTGGGTTTCATACCGAAGTCGCTTCCCAGAAGCTGCAGCCGGCGCACGGTGAGCGGGCTTCCATCGGGGAGCGTCACGCCGCCCGCGGCGACGCGGTCGGCCACGGCGGCGACGCGGGTCGCGTCACCCGGGTAGCGATCGTAGTACGCGCGGGTCTTGCGCTCCATGCGCGGGAAGGTATGGGCGTAGACCTCGTCCGCATCCGCCGGCACGTGGGGGATCCCGCCCGCGGTGAACGCGGCGCCGATGCCCGTGGGGTAGCTCGAGAGATATGACAGGGTGAGAAATCCCCCGTAGCTCTGGCCGAGTGTCACCCAGGGCCTGCCCTCGAACGCGACGAGGCGCAGGTACTCGAAGTCGCGCACGATCGAGGGGGCGAGGAAGCGCTTCAGGAAATCTGCCTGGGCGCGCGCGGGCTCGGCGCCCTGCGCCTCGGCGGCCGCCTTGATGCGCGCCATGGTCTTGCCCGACACGCGCGAGCTTCTGCCGGTGCCGCGCTGGTCGGGCAAGATCACCCGGAAGCGCTTCACCGCCTCGGCGATCCAGCCGTCGGATTCGGGCGTGATGGGCCGCGGTCCCTCACCGCCCGGTCCGCCTTGCAGGTAGATGAGCAGCGGGAGCTCGTCGTGCGCGCGCTCCGGGGCGCTGATCGCGCGGTAGAAGAGCCTGAGGGACTCCGGGGCGCCGGGGATGGGGTCCGGAAACGCCCCGCGGCGCATGCCGAGCCCCATGGCGAGCAGCGCCGGCTCCAGGCCGCGCCAGTCGAGCGGGACGTCGATCGCGTGCTCCTCGACCGCAAGGCCGGGCACATGGTAGGTGGCGAGCAGGGTCATGGGGCTCCAATCTTCAAGAGCGCGGGTCCGAACACGGCGGCAGCCGCTTGCGGGGCGCCGCCGCGCGCCGCCGCAGCGTTTCGATTCAGCGTCCCGGCCTTCGCCGGCATGTACCGCGGGCGAAGGCGGGGTAGACTCAACCTATCACAAACATGCCGTCCGGTGCGCCCGCTCGCGAATCGCGGTCGAGCGCGGTGCCCGGGTCGGACGTCGACGAGCGGGGAGGCGCCATGTCCGAGTTCACCGATATCGCATCCTACGTGGA
This sequence comes from uncultured Collinsella sp., assembly GCA_949294785.1. Taxonomy (GTDB): domain Bacteria; phylum Actinomycetota; class Coriobacteriia; order Coriobacteriales; family Coriobacteriaceae; genus Coprousia. The sequence continues at coordinate 4,131 of CASFIQ010000183.1, read as the reverse complement.
GGGGCTTGCCCGGAACGCCAAGGAGGCGTCGCGCCCCCTGGGGTTCGCTCCGAACGAGGTCCGTGCCGGCGCCGTCCGCGCCATGGCGGCGGCGCTTCGCGAGCGCGCCGACGAGGTGCTCGCGGCGAACGAGGCGGATATGGAGGCAGCACGGGCGGCCGGCCTATCCGACGGCCTGCTCGATCGGCTGCTGCTCACCCCGGAGCGCGTCGAGGGGATGGCGTGCGGGCTCGAGGCGCTCGCCTTGCTGCCCGATCCCGTGGGACGCGTCCTCGACCATCGAACCATAGACTGCGGGCTGGATCTGACCAAGGTCTCCGTTCCGCTCGGCTTGGTCGCCATGGTCTACGAGGCCCGCCCGAACGTGACCGCCGACGCCGCCGGCATCTGCATCCGCACGGGGAACGCCTGCATCCTGCGCGGGGGCTCGGTCGCCCAGCGCTCATGCGCGGCGATCGCCCGGGTGCTCGCCGATGCCGTCGAGGCACGCGGCCTGCCCCGCGCCGCCATCTCCATCATCGAGACCACGGACCGCGCCGCGACGGGCGTCCTCATGGGTCTTCGCGGCGTCGTCGACGTCCTCATCCCCCGCGGCGGCGCGGGGCTCATCCAGCGCTGCGTGCGGGAGGCCTCGGTCCCCGTCATCGAGACCGGTACGGGCAACTGCCATATCTACGTGCACGAGAGCGCGGATCTTTCGAAGGCGGTCCCCATCGTGGTGAATGCGAAGTGCCAGCGGGTGGGCGTATGCAACGCCGCGGAGTCCCTGCTGGTGGACGAGGCGGTCGCCGAGCGCTTCCTCGCCGAGATGCTGCCGGTCCTGGCGGAGCGCGGCGTCTTAGTGCACGGCGATGCCTTCACCTGCGATGCGGCTCGGAAGATGGGGTTGGGAGACCGTTGCGTCCCCGCGACCGACGAGGACTGGGGGCGCGAGTACCTCGCGCTCGAGATCTCCGTCAAGGTCGTTTCCGGCATCGACGAGGCGATCGCCCATATCAACCGCTACGGCACGCACCACTCGGAGGCGATCGTCGCCGAAGACGATGCGGCGTGCGAGCGCTTCCTCGTCGAAGTCGACGCCAGCTCGGTCTATGCGAACGCGAGCACGCGGTTCACCGACGGCGGCGAATTCGGCTTGGGGGCCGAGATCGGCATCTCCACCCAGAAGCTCCATGCGCGCGGCCCCTTCGCGGCGGAGGCGCTCACCACCTACAAATACGAGGTCCGCGGCACCGGCCAAGTACGCCCCTGAGGTCCGCGCGGGCGCGCGTCTATTCGGCGGCCTCGTCCCCGCCGAAGGAATCGCGGTCGGGGGCGAAGCTCTGCATCGCCTCGATGGTGCGCGCGAAGAGCGTATCGAGGTCCCATCCGAGCATCTCGGCGCCGTGGCGGATCGTGTCGCGGTTCACGCCCGCGGCGAAGCGCTTGTCCTTGAACTTCTTCTTCAGCGACTTCACGGGCAGGTCCATAACGCTTCTGCTCGGGCGCATGAGCACCGCCGCGCCGATGAGCCCGGTGAGCTCCTCGCAGGCGAAGAGCACCTTCTCCATCTCGAGCTCGGGCACAGGGAGGTCGGGGTTGAAGTCGGAGCAATGGCTCTGCACGGCGCGCACCAGCTCAGGCGTGCCGCCCGCCGCCTCGATGAGCGGCGCCGCGAAGACCGTGTGCTGCTCCGGCTCGTCGCCATGCTCCTCCCAATCCAGGTCGTGAAGCAGGCCGACGATCCCCCAGAACTCCTCGTTCTCGGGGTCGAGCTTACGGGCGTACCAGCGCATCACGCCCTCGACGGTCTCGGCGTGCTCGATGTGGAACGGTTCGTGGTTGTGGGCGAGCAGCAGCTCGTGCGCGCCATCGCGCGTCATGCCCGCCGAAAGGGTCCCTGACATAATATCTCCTGTCCCGTAGTTCGATATATCGCTGTCGGGCAAAATGGCGGCGGCGTCAGTTCTCGCTCGCGCCCAGGTTGCGCGCGAAGACGCCCTCAAGATGCTCCTCGCTCACGCCGAGCGCGCAGGCGAGCTCCTCGATGGAGCGCCGGTGCGCCTCCTTGAGGACGCGTGTGTAATAGCTGCTCGGCTTGCGGTCCTGCCGCTGAGCCTCCTCGATGCGGTGGCGCATGGTCTTCGCGACGCGGACCGTCTCGGGTGCGCCCCGCTTGATGAGCTGCTTGAAATAGCTTTCCTCGAGCGAGCTGTTGCGCTCGGTGAAGGGGTCGCATTCGATATCGTCGTAGTTGTCGATGATATCCTGCGCTTCCTCTGCGGTGACCGCCGGGTGCAGGCGGCCTTCCTGGGAGACGGGGTAGAGCATGCGGGTCTTGGCGTGGCCCTGGCGGCATTCCAGCACGATCATCGGCGCGGGCCCGGCATCGTCATACCCCGTGACCGTGCAGACCCCCTGACCGGGATGAATCACGTGCGCGCCGATCTCAAACATACTGCCTCCTGCTCATTCGCTTACTTCGCAATTTTGTCAATGATATCACTAATTCACGGGTGCTTTCATATTTTCAACAAAGAAATAGCACGTAGATGACCCTATTGGTACCTACCAAGTACCGTGGGTCATGTTCAGGTACCTGCATCATCGGCTGTTTATAGATAAGATGGGGGGACGTACACAATATGGCGAAACGGGGACGGATTACGTATCATGTGGAAGGTTGCGCGCCCCGCGTCCGTGGCGGCGCATCCAACCTCGTGAGATCTGTGGAAGGGGATCGCATGACGCTTCTCGAGCTCCTGCATCTGCTGAGGCGCCACCTCAAGTTGGTGTTCGCCCTGCCCATCGTGTGCGCGCTTGCCATGGGTGCGTACAGCTACCTGTTCATGAGCAACGTCTACACGGCGTCCACGAGCATGTACGTGCTCATGCCCACCACCGGCGAGGGGACCTCGGCGACCTACACCGACCTCAACGCGTCGCAGCTCATGTCGAACGACATCGCGACGCTCATCCAGTCCGACCTGGTGACCAACGAGGCGGCCAGCGTGCTGGGGCTCCAGAACCTGAACGACTTCGACATCTCCATCCAGAGCGAGACCAACACGCGCGTCATCTCCTGCATCGTCACGGGCGACGACCCGCGTCAGGCGGCCGAGGTCGCCAACGTCCTCGCGGACACCGTCTCCGATGTTGCCCAGCGCATCATGGACGTGCAGAGCGTCAACGTGATCGACGAGGCCGCCGAGCCCACGCAGCCCTCCGGTCCCAACCGCCCGCTCTACATCGCGGTCGCCTTCATGGCGGGTCTCTTCGCGGCGGTGGCGATCGTGGTGCTCATGGACGTCATCGACACGCGCGTCCGCGCCGACGAGATCGTCGAGCTCACCGGTGTGCCGGTTATCGGGCGCATCCCGCTCATCAAGGGAGGTATCTAGTCATGGCGCACAAGAACCGCGCGCGCGAGTCCGAGGCGACTGTACAGAACGCCGTCAAGACGCTTCTGGCGAACATCCGCTTCGCGAGCGTCGACAACCCCATCTCCACCATCGTGGTGACCTCCTCGATCCCCAACGAGGGCAAGTCGACCGTCTCACTCAACCTGGCGAAGGCGATCGCCACGAGCGGCCGCACCGTGCTGCTGGTGGAGTGCGACATGCGCCGCCGCACGCTCGCCGGTCGCATGAACGTGCATCCCAAGCACGGCGTGTACTCGGTGCTCGCCGGCGAGCAGACGCTCGAGTCCGCCGCGGTGCCCACGCAGGTGCCGCGCCTGTACTTCCTGGATTCCGAGCCGCATATCCCCAACCCGGCGGACATCCTCGCGTCCAACCGCTTCCGTCGCCTGGTGGAGGAGGCCGATGCCGCCTACGACTACGTGATCTTCGACACGCCGCCCGTGGGCCCCTTCGTCGATGCCGCGGTGGTCTCCGCGGTGGTCGACGGCACCGTGCTGGTGGTGCGCGAGCGCTTCGTCAAGCGCCGCGACCTGCTCAACGCGATCGAGCAGCTTCAGAAGGCCGAGGCGAACATCCTCGGCACGGTGCTGAACTGCACCGAGGCCGCCACGAACGACTACTACTACGCCTACTACAACAAGGAGGGCAAGCGCGTGGACACCTCGGAGGCGGAGCCCGCCCCGGTCGCCGCGCCCGTCGCCGCCCCGGCGCCCGCTAAGGCACCGCGTCT